>NZ_WQPP01000009.1:0-280464 GCF_018785345.1 Clostridium sp. MCC345 | reverse complement strand
GCACGATTCGAAACTGGGCACAGGTGTATGGTGAACTGAGTATTATGTACGAAGGCCGCCTTCCGGAGTAACGAATAAACCAGCAAGGGAGACAGGTAGAAAACCGCCTGCTCTTGACATGCCATTCAACAACTGTTATATATAAAATAAGGATGAGAAGCCTGATTTTCAGGCTTACCACCCTCACATATCATAGAAGAATCTTATTTACAGACTTTTTCTCATAGTCTCAACGCTATAGAAATCCTTAAAAAGTAGAGAACTGTGCCGACCTCAAAGTCAAAACATTTAACATGTTGAGGTCGGCATTTTTATTTTTCCCAGTTGATTATCCATGGGGTTAATTCTTGCAAAATAGCCTTTGCTTCCTCGATTGTGTATTGAGGAATATATTCCTGAGGCTTTGTTTTTTCAGCATACATTTGTATAGCAATCTCGTATGAATCTACGTCATTTTTTTGCTTTGCTTTTTTGTATAAGATGGATAATTCATTTGGACGGATTTCATATAAAGGGATTTCATTATTTAATATAGCTAACTGGCGGTCGGTATAAGTATCTCCATACGAACTGACATAATCAGGACTGTCTTTGTTTTTAAATGAAAACCAAGCACTTTTTTTCATAGAATCATCTCCCGCATCTGATATTAATAGTGTATGAAATTTCGGGAAATGATTCAAGCACATCTTATTAGAAAACCAAAGGGAAAGGATTTTTGGTATTACCCCACATTTTCGCTGTCTTTCTGGATTAGCGCTCTTAAAAAAATCCCCACCCCAAATTTCTAATAGCCGTACAAAAAGGTTGAATTGACAATCTAATGGAATTATGCTACTCTTAGTCCATAAGATTGATTTTTACCAAGCATTGATTTTGGTATGTTGTTTAAGGATAAAAAAGCGTTTTTGTTTTTACGTCTAAATGGCGTGAAGCAAAGACGCTTTTTTGTTTTATTCAAATTTATTTTTTTAATGCCCGAACCGGGCGGAAAGGAGTATGTGGTATGATGATTCACATGACAACGGTAGGCGGTGTTACAGCGGATATTGAGGGGAAGGAGAGTGCCAATGGCGCAACATATCTTTCTTTTGATCTTGCAGTAACAAAGGGCTACGGCACAAGCAGGCACACAGTATATTTACAGGTATGGGCCTTTCGTGCGATTGCTGAACGGCTTATAGCAGCAAAGGTCAAGAAAGGGAGTCAGCTTTTGCTTTCCGGTGATCTTGACGTTGTTACATTTGAGCGGAAGGATGGCAGTAAAGGGACGGTAAACAAGGTGATTTTGCAGGATTGGGAGTTTGTAGGCGGAAGTAAAAATAATGAGGATGAAGCTGAGGGAAAGAAATCTCAACCAAAGGCAACGTATCAGGAGCATTACTGCACAGATGATGACGAACTTCCGTTATAAGAAGCAGAAGTGTATAAAAGAGGGATGAATCCAGTGTGAGAGACATAGATTTATCCCTCTTTTTTTATTGCAGACAAGGAAAGGATGAAAAAAATGCGAAAGAATGGAAAAACAAGGGAAACAGTTCTGTCAATGGCAGGTACATTGGCAGCGACAGGCATTGGATGCGCTGTTTTTGTACCGGAACGGTTTCGGGCGCATGCATGGCTGCTGATAATCGGCATTTGTATGGTTTTCCTTTGGGAGCTTTGGAAAGAAAAGCAGACAAGAAGAACGGAACGGGAAAGGGAGAGAACAATGCAGATTGTAGACCTTGAACCGGATTATAAAAATCTTTTTGCACAACAGCTGCAGATGCGCATACAGGAGAAGCTACGGGTGAAATTCCCGGAAGCAACTGTTGCACTAGAAGAAAAGGAAGTTATGTGTATTGCGGAAAGAAAAAAGACGGCTTATATCCCGGTTCAGCAAGCAGGTGAATATTGCCATATCAGTATTGCGCTGAGCGAAATGGGAGAAATTCATATGAACCTGTTTTCCCTTGTAAATTTTGAAAGTATCCAAGGGACAAAAAATCTTATGGAAGATAAGAATCAGGATATAGAACAATGGTTTACACAGAAAGGGCAGCAGCTTTTAACAGAGCTGATTACCAATATGAACAGCAGAGGGTACTCTAGGCTGTCTATCAATGAAAACGGAGATGTAACCGTAAAGGAGAACGGCAGAAATGTGCGGAAGGACCATTTTCGTGAAATTCCGCCAAAAGAGAGTTGGGCAAGACTCAGAGAACTGATGATGGATGAAGATGTACAGGTACAGGTGTCGGGCAGACAGCTGACCTTTGCATGGTAAAGGGAGGAATATATTTTATGGCAGCAAATAAGATTTTTGCATCATGGACTTGGAATCGGAAACTTCCGGCACCCTTTGATGATGTATCTGTGAATGTGAAAAGCAGTACGCATTTATCGACGTATAATACGGAGAGTACCCGTACAGCGTCCCTTCATGCGGCAACCTTATCTGCAATTTTACAGCGGATGGAGTTGCACATTACCCCGGAGGATGAAAATGCCGGAGCAGTCGGAACACAGGGAGATCTGCTGTATACGGTGGAGTATCCGAGTAAGACAGGCGAACTGCATACAGTAGTATTTAACCGCAAAACGGGGAAATTTATTGCAGGGCGTTATGATGACCTTACCCAGCCGCCAAAACTGTATGTCCTGAAGGAAAACGAACAAAGCGGAACGGCATTATTCTTTGCATTACTCGATATTGCACTTGAAGATGAGGAGTTCATGTGGCATTATAACATGCTTCTGGAACAGAAACGAATGGGGTTTCCTGATCTGGCTGCTGCTGCGGAGCACGCCTATATTCTTTGTGATAACCTGTACCGCAGGGTGAAAAAAGCAGATACATTAGGCAGTGCAGGTATTCATGTAGTCACACCGACAACGGGGAATATTCCGAATTTTACAGCGATTAACCTGAATCGTGGGGCATATAACCCGGATACTGTATTATTCGGAAAGTTCAAGGTATTTACTGTAAGCCAAAACGCAGGGAAGAAAAGGAGAATGTCGATTGCACATGAGGACTTTATCGGGAAATATGTGTTAGAAGAACGTGAATTAACGGAAAATGAACAGCAATGTGTGCCGACTCTTCCGGATTGGTATGTTGTACCGGATGAGGTTGTAAGCATCTGTAAGCATGCACAGCAGACCACACGCAGCAGTCGTCCGATGCGGAATTTCCTCCTGCGTGGCAATGCCGGAACAGGCAAAACAGAAGGAGCAAAAGCGATTGCAGCAGGCTTAGGATTGCCTTATTTGCATCTGACCTGCTCTGCTAATACGGAAATCTTCGATATTATGGGGCAGATGATGCCCGTATCGCAGAAACAGAACACTATGGTGGAATACCCGACCTTTGAAGACATCCGCATGGATGCGGCAACGGCGTATTTTAAACTGACGGGTGAATATAACGAAGCGATTACAGAGGATGAAGTATATCATAAGCTGCTTGAGGTGATTGCAGAGGATGCAAGGAAATTCGATGATACCACAAAACAGCAGTTTTCCTATGTGGAATCTCCGTTAGTGCAGGCAATGCGTAAGGGGTATGTTCTGGAATTGCAGGAGCCGACTGTGATTTCAAATCCCGGTGTACTTGTTGGTCTGAACTCTCTTTTAGATACCTGTGGTGCTGTTACATTGCCGACAGGTGAAAGAATCGAGCGTCACCCGGATACGATTGTGATTGTTACAACGAATATCGGCTATGAAGGCTGTCGTTCCTTAAACCAGTCTATTTTATCCAGAATGGATTTAATCATGGATATGGAGGAACCCGATGTAGATACCCTGGTAAAGCGTGTTTCCGGTATTACAGGCTGCAAGGAAAAAGGCAGGCTAAAAATTATGGCGGAGATTGTAACGAGCATACAGCAGAAATGCAGGATGAATATGATTGATGATGGCTGTTGCGGTGTAAGAGAGCTGATCAGCTGGGTGCAGAGCTATATGATCTGCGGCGATCTTATGGAAGCAGCGAGGTATACGATTTTACCCTCTGTATCCGCAGATGCGGAGAATAGAGCAGAAATTATGAGTACCTGCATCGAGCCTGTATTAAATGTATAGGGGGAATGCGGCTGTGTACGAGAATATTGCAGAGAATCTGAGATACCTGCGTGCAAGCAGAGATCTGGTTTATTCCCAAAGGGAGATTGCCAAAAAGCTTCATGTCAGTAAAAGCACCTATGCAAGATATGAAAGAGGTGAATTGATTCCACCGCTCTGGTTTTTACATCAGGTGGCTGTTTTTTATGGGGTATCGGTCGGCGTATTGTTGTCTAAGGAGTTAGGGAAGGAGTGAAAAAAGAGGAATGCGAACATCACATAAGGAAATGCGGCGAAAAATCAATGCAGAGGTATCTAAAATTACGGATGAGGAATTGTTCAGTTCCGCAGCCTTTGCGGCGTATCTGACAGATATTGCAGAGGCAGTAACAAAACGTTATAAGAGAAGGCTGCGCGTGGAAACGATATACGATACGTCTGAGAATGCGATGATTGCCTGTACCAATAACCGTAATATTCTGATTAACACAGGAAACTATATTTCTCAGAGCATGCCTTACAGAAAGCTGAAGGCGGAGAGTATTCTGGGGTTGGTCGGGCATGAAGCTGGACACATGCTTTTTACAAATTTCAGAATTTCGGAAACGTACTTTTCAGAATTATCCTATGGCAGGCTATATCCACAGATGGAGTTATCGGAAGAAGAACAGGAAAGCTTTACAGAAGTAACGGATTATTTTAAGACCGGCACAGAGGCACAGAAACAGGCAATTCTAAAGGCAGCAAAGCTTCTCTTAAATATCCTTGAGGATGCTTATATAGAGGCGAAAATCTGCGACCGGTATACAGGGCGGTTTGCTACGGGTATCCACCTTAATAATATCCGTTTTACGGAAATGATCCCATCTGTTACAGAGCAGTTAACAAATGGCTGCTATCGGTTTTCTGTGTTTTGTAATCTTCTGAATCAGTATTGCCGCAGTGGTGACATCAATAACCGCGATGGGTATACGGGAGAACTGTTAGACCTTTTTTATGATGTACTGCCGCTGGTGGATGATGCGATATACGACGAGGATATGAAACGCAGATGCTACGCAGTCAATCGAATACTGCTTATGGTTTGGGCGTATATCAAGGAAATTGCGGAAAAAGCGGAGGAGGAAGAAAACACGTCTGAAATATTGCAGAAATTAAACAAACAGATTCCGCAAATGGCAGAAGTGCCGAGTTTAAATGGCACACCGATTGTGGCAGGCAGTTCGGTTGATACACAGAAATACATAAGCGGGAGAACGGAGATAGAAGAAAAACTGCGGAAGGCAACAGAGCAGGAATCCGGAAGAATCCCCTGGATGAAAACAGATGATTTTGACGAAGGAGAAGAAGGTGGTGTAGAGCAGAATCTGTCCTATCATGGTGCAGGGTATTCCGCTGCTGGAGATGACATCAGCCGTATTTTAACTGTTGTTGCGAAGGAAAAGGTACAGGAAGAACTGTCATTGGCACTGGCAGAGGAAATGCAGCAGGAGGCAGAGCATATTCGATTGGGAAATGCACATAGCGGTATAAAAATTATCATTAACCGTATGCAGGAGATAGAGGAAAGCTATATACAGCAGTATCAGAGTGTAGCACCGCCCTTGCTTGCAATTTCCAAGCAGATACAGAAACGCCTGCAAAGGGTATTTAAGGATATGTCCTTTACAGAGAAAGAATCCGCCCTTCTGATGGGCAGACGTATAGAACCAAGACTGCTTAAGGATAGAGAAGGCAGGTTTTTCTCTAGAAATCGTCTGCCGAGTGAAAAGAAATCTCTGGCAGTTGCAGTGCTGATGGACGAAAGCGGCTCTATGGCGGATCAGGACAGAGAGACCTATGCCAGAGCGGCAGGTATCATTATTTATGATTTCTGCAAGGCAATGGATGTGCCGATTCTGATTATGGGGCATACGGATGATAGCAATGTTCAGCTATATGCCTATACGGATTTTGATTCCATGGATAAAATGGATCGGTATCGGTTGATGGATCTGTCAGCCAGATATGGGAATCGGGATGGTGCAGCCCTGCGGTATGTTGCGGAGCGTTTATTAAAACAACCCGAGGAAAAGAAGCTGTTGCTGCTGGTATCAGACGGACAGCCGGCCGGTACAGGCGGCTATCTGGGTTCGGCGGCAGAAGCAGATTTAAGAGGGATTAAGAAGGAATATACGAATAAGGGAATACTATTTGTTGCAGCTGCAATCGGGGATGATAAGGAAAACATTGAACGGATTTACGGAGATGCTTTTCTGGATATTTCTGATTTAACAAAGCTGCCTTTTTTATTAGTGAAAAAAATAGAAAAAGAACTGAAAGGATGAAATGAGCATGAGCGAACAGAACTATATTTCAAGACAGATTACAGTATACAAAACAGATAAAAAGCTGATTGAATTCATTGATAAGCTGAAACCTGCACCGACAGATTTCTATGCACATATCCATTCCTTCGGGGATAAGGACGAGGAGGGCGTAAAGCAGACCTCGTGCATCGGTATTGTTCTGCAGGATTACAGCAAGGGTACCGGAAAGCAGACGATCCGTGTGATGGCGAATATTTCACCGGATGAAGCAGAATATATTCTGACACAGCTGCAAAATAAGGTATCAAACTTTGAGCTGAAGCAGGAAAAGATTTTTGGCACGCCGGATAAAGATGGCAGAGCAAGAGTAACGAAGCTGCGTGTCATCCGCGCGGAAACAGGGAAAGATGGGAAGAAAAGAACATATCCATGGTATGTAGAAATCGGAAATGGCACCGGTGTAAAGGTAAAAACAGAGAAAGGCGGTTTTTATATCAAGGGAGATTCTTATAAAGAGGAGGGAAAGGTTTTTATCAATATCAATGATATGGATTTCTTTAAGCTTTTCTTCCGTGTCAGCAGATATATTGCAGCATGGGAACAGACAATTGCACCGCATATTATTATGTCGGGAAAACAGGCGATTGCAGATGCACAGGAAACAGCTGAAAAATGATTTTTTCTGTGGTTGAGGAAAATCATTTTTAGGCTATATTATTTATAGAAGAGATTTCCGATTATAATCCCAATGTGTATTACAGGGACAAGGATAAAATAAGATAATAGAACGGATTACAAGAACAGGAATGATTTAAAACAGATATGTTTTAAATTGTTCCTGCTTTTTTATTTTTAGGAGGAATTGAAATGGATATTTTCAAAAGTATGAATCAAACAAAGGTAGCAGACTTTAGTGTTTTTAAACCGAAGAAAAAGAACCCTGTAACAGCAGAAGAACAGAATGAACAAAATCCTGTTCCCCAAAAAGAAAGTGTTGCGGGCAGAATGACAGAAAAAACAGTATTGCCCATAAAAGAAGAAATTCCTGTAGAACAGGATGAAAAGGGTGATTCCGTACCGGAAGAATCTGTACCAAGGGAGAATGAAAAGGATAACGGAAACATTATCCCCTTTAAACAGCAGGAGAATCAGAGTGAAGAAGCAGCGGTTAAACTGGAGGCTGAGTTGGAAACTGCAAAGAGTAATCTTTTGCCGGTATTTCCCATTGTCAGATATTTGAAAAATAAATGTCAGAATGATGCTACATTCGCCGCATTGGTCAATGATGAGCAGAAAACACTTGCCAAGTGCTTTGCGTATGTAACAAGTGAGGTGAAGAAAGCATTAAACAGCCAGAATGGATGGTTGGATGATAATGAGGTTTATGCTTACGCAGAGACCTATTATATGACGGACGAAGCTACTTTTGAACGATTGGCGGCGGAAAAAGCTGAGGAAGAAAAGAAGCGGCAGGAGGAAGTAGCAAGAAAACAGAAAGAACGGGAAGAAAAACTTAAAAAACTGGAGAAAGAGCGGAAGAAGAAAAATGCCAAGGAAAAAGAAAAAACGGTTATAAAGGAAGAATCGCCCCAGACGGAGAATCCTGAAATACAGAATCAGCTTTGCCTACAGATGTAAAGGAGGTGTTTTTTAAGATGGGAAAGAACAGCTTAAAGAAAGTGTTGCTTCGGAAGATACCGGTACAGTTGGCGACAGAGGCTACCATCAGTCAGGCAAGACGGCATGAAAAAGCATCGTACTATATCAAAGCAGCGGTAAGGATGATAAATCATAAACGAATTCTGGTATTGCAGTTATATAGCAGAAAGGATCTTGTTCTTGGGATAAAAGAACCGAGAATCAGAACCTTCCTGACAAAAACGGATTATATCTCACAGTACTATGAAGAAGGTACTGTGAAATGGCGCACGGGCAGATTAGACTCTCTGCTTGCGTATGATTACTATAGCAAGGAAGAACCTGTTCTTTGTGATACCGCTTCGGAACGAGTGGTGAATGCCTACCTTTCCTATACGGAGGATGAAAGGATAAAGCGAAGTGGGTATGCAAAAATCAGGCAGGCGCAGAACATGATTCTGGAGCAGCGACTTCAAAAGAAGCATGCAATGATTGAGAGACGAATAGATCGGAAAATGCAGGAAGTAAAGCCCTTGCCCAAGGACTTCGATGATTGGATTGATGCGGTTGCGATGGCGCACAGCAGATATATCTATTATCGCTACAGCAGAAAAAAATATATGGACGGCTATTGCACGCATTGCCATCAGGAGGTAAAGGTGCATAAAGTACGGCATCGTGCAAAAGGACACTGCCCGAAATGTGGCGTAAAGGTTATATTTCTTGCAGAGGGAAAAGCAAAACATATTTTTGACCATGGGCAGGTTGCTTATTTCCAGAAAACACCGAAAGGGTTTCTGGTACGGTATTTTTCTGTTTCCAAATCGTATTATGGTGATTACCGTAATCCTAAAATCAGCACGAAGGAGCTGATGCGAGAGTTTTATGAAGATAGCTTGGTTCTTGGCTATGAATATCGGCAGTTTAAACAGACCGGTAAAATCAGATGGTGTGAGGATTGGATGAAATATAGTTTCTTAGACGTAGCGGTCTATACAAAGAATCTGCATGCTGTTCTGAAGAATACGCGGTATCAATATTGTGCATTAAAGGAATTTGCCTCCCGTTGGGACGGGGCCGCAGTGAATCCTTATGGCTATCTGAAGCGGTATCAGAGTATGCCTGAAATCGAATACTTCGTGAAAGCGGGGCTTTATGCAATGGCCTACGAGCTTACAAGCTATTCCAATTATGCATATCGTGTGCAGAGGAATAAGAAGTCCCTTCACGAAATGCTTGGGGTTTCCAAACAGAATTTTCGCTTTATTCAAGCCTGCGATATGTCCTTCTATCAGTTGGATATATATAACAAACTGTGTAAACAGGGTGTGAACCTGAGCATCGGCGAGTTTAAGCGGTTCTATGATACATATAGAGAAAACACGAATGTTATCTTTACACTTTTACAGTATACGACACTGCATAAGGCAGAACGGTACTGTAATGGTTTTATAGACCGACAGTATGACCTTTTAACAATTATGGGCATCTGGAAGGACTATATCTGTTTTTGCCGGGAACTTGGATATGATCTGAAAAATAGCTTTGTCCTGTTCCCGAAAGATTTACTTGTCGCTCATAAATTAGCATATCAGGATGTACTGAATAGACGGGAGCAGGAGCGGAGAAAGAAAATACAGCAGGAAGAAGGCCGAGCAAAGCGATTACTGAAAAAATATCGGAATCTCTATGCCTGGAAAGATAATCGGTTCGCCGTTGTTGTGCCAAAGGATTTACTGGAAATCAAAGAAGAAGGGCACACCCTCCATCACTGTGTTGCAACTTATACCTCCCGTGTGGCAGACGGAACGAGTATTATCCTCTTTGTGCGGGATTTGCAATCGCCGGACAAACCGTTCTATACGATGGAGCTGCAGAAGAATAAAATCATTCAGTGCAGAGGATACAGCAATCATGTTATGACGAGTGAGGTACAGGAGTTTGTGAAACGATACGAAAGCAGAGTTTTGAAGAAAATCAGAGAGAAAAATGCAGCATAAAGGAAGTGAAAACACAATAAATGGGATAAAGCGAGGTGGATCACGTGGACTACCAAAAGAAACTGAAAGAATGGTATGAGCATTATGAGGCACGTTATAAAAAGGCTGTTTCTCTGCATATTGATGAGGGCTCCAGACACTACCAAGCCTTTCGGGAAATAGAGTGCAGATATGTAGCACTTTATCTTGTGATGGAACTGATGCAGAATCTGCCCAAGTATCTTTTGCAGGAAGATACTGAAAAACGGATAAAGGAGGTTATCATGCTGATTCTACAACAGCTATTTCTTGGTGAGGTTATTGTAAATGAGCATAGGCAGAAGGAATATATCAGTCGGCGTATTATGCTTTCAAGAGAGGATACTAGGTCTATAGAAATATATCAGGCGGCAGAAAATGCCATAAAACGGATGGATGAAAGCACTTTTGCGTGGAAGGAAGATACACGCTTTACAGCAGAATTTCAGGCAGATTTGTTTCATATCGTGCAGTGGATGATACTTGCCAGAGAAATGATAGTACCTGTAGAGAAAAATAAGAAAGGTATCTGTGCTTAGAAAGAAAAAATATATCTACTAAAAGAGACCTTGAATAACACCCCATTTGTTAGATAGTACGATAAACAAGTGGGGTGCTTTATTATGCCAAAAGGATTCCCGGTTTTTAACCTTCATTTTTTAGCTAGTATGCTGATTAAATTTCTCGAAAACGTGTAAAACTACGGATATAAAAACTTTGAAAATGTGTATAATTATGGTGTTAAAATTTTGGATTTCGTGATAAAATAAAGGCGTAGTTTTATTATATAATTGAAAGGAGCTTTTAAATGAAGAGAAAAATATATGATGTGCTCCTGGAATGGAAGAAGGACGGAGCAGGAAAAACAGCATTACTGATTGATGGAGCAAGGCGTGTTGGAAAAAGCTATATTGTTGAGGAATTTGCCAAGGCTGAATATAAAACCTACCTTATGATTGATTTCAATAGGGTAAATGATGAAGTGAAAGACTTATTTAATAATTATCTGAATGATTTGGATTCGCTATTTATGTATTTATCGGTTTATTATAATGTAAAGCTATATCCGCATGAATCGCTAATCATTTTTGATGAGGTGCAGATGTATCCAAGGGCGAGAGCTGCGATTAAATATCTTGTGGCAGATGGGCGGTATGATTATATTGAAACAGGTTCACTCATGTCTATTAAAAAGAATGTGCAGGATATTCTGATTCCATCTGAAGAACGCCACATCAGAATGTACCCGATGGATTTTGAGGAGTTTCTCTTAGCATTGGGAAATGATACCCTTATGGGGATTATTAAAAAGTGCTTTACAGAGAATAAGTCAATGGGTCAGAGCATGCACCGTAAGGCTATGGATTACTTCCGGCAGTATTTAATTGTCGGAGGAATGCCGCAGGCAGTTCAGGAGTATGTTTTATCTAAGGATTTTGATAAAGTAGATAAAATCAAAAGAGACATACTTACCTTATATAGAGCAGATATTATGAAACACGCAAGTGGTTATGAAATTAAGGTAGCGAGTATTTTTGATGAAATACCGTCACAACTGCAAAAGCATGAAAAGAAGTTTAAGTTATCATCTATCAGTAAAGAGGCGCGCCTGCGGGACTATGAGGATGCGTTGTTTTGGCTTGAGGATGCAATGATCGTAAATATCTGTTACAATTCTACAGCTCCGAGCATTGGATTGAAACTTAATATGGATCGCATGACCTTAAAATGCTATATGGCAGATACAGGGTTGCTGATTAGTCATGCATTTGATGAAAATGGGATTGTAAGTGAGGAGCTTTATAAAAAATTGCTCTTTGATAAACTGGAAGTAAATAAAGGGATGATCGTGGAGAACATTGTTGCCCAAATGCTTGTTGCAAGTGGTCACAAATTATATTTTTACTCCTGTTCCTGCAGGGAAGATAAAGAAGAAAGAATGGAGATTGATTTTTTGATTGCAAAAAGCAAAACAAGCAATCGCCATAATATTTCTCCCATTGAAGTGAAATCTTCCAAAAACTACACAATCACATCCCTAAAAAAATTTATTAGAAAATTTGATCAACAAACAAATACCCCATACGTTCTGCATACAGGGGATCTAAAAGAGGAAAATGGAATTGTGTTCCTTCCTTTGTATATGACACCGTTGCTTTAATGATCTTGGCGGCACAATTTTATATTGTGCTGCTTTTTCTTGGTGCATTTATGCGTGGAAATAAACCCCCAGTTTTACTGGGGGAAGATAAAACTTTAGTATATAAAAACCTCCTTGTTATAAAATAGCAGTGGTTTGGCGACCGCATTGCTATAAAAAGGGCATGTGAGGGCTTTTCTGTAAAATAGTGTTTAAAGGTTCTTCTATGATACGATAAATATCATTAGTAGGACCTTTTATTATGGCAAGGTATAAGAAACCTAACCACTGAAATATTGCAAAGTGCGGCTACGCCGTCAGAGTTCCCAGACAATCTAAGTTAAAGGGTGCCTTCGGAATTTTTCCTTGTATCTGCAGTTTTGCCGCTATTTCAGTTATAATATGTTTTTTTATTTGGAGGCACCTAAGGCAGTGCCTTTTTTTATACTTATTTTTTAATGCCGCTGCTGCAAAGACAGTTTTATAAAAGTTTTGATTGCAGAATGGTAAGTCGTATGTTATGATAATTACATAATATTACAGGAGTGTAATCACAAGTATACTTTATATATGAAGGAGTGTGCTAATTTGCCGAGAGGAAAACAATCAGTAGGCCTTTTAACACAGCAGAAGGTACTGCGTGCAGCGGTGGCTCTGTTTCTGGAAAAAGGCTATACTAAAACCACGATCGGAGAGATTGCAAGGGTGGCAGGCTTTGAAGTTCTTTCGGCGGAGCAATAATTTTTTGAAAATTATCTTCTTGATTCTTCTTTTGGAGGGGCCCCAACAATATATTTTATTGTATTTTAACATTATAAAAGGAGGGATATTATGAGGGAAAAACTTTTAAGCTTCGTTTTAAGCATGGTTATGGTTTTTTCTCTTGTTCCGGCAAGTGCCTTTGCGGCGACCGATTTTGAGCCGCCATATGACGGCTACGAGCTTGTTTGGAGCGAGGATTTTGAATCTTATGATTCGGAGAGTTTTAAAGAGAACGAGGAATTGGGCTTTATGGCAAGCACCGATATGCCTGAAGAGTGGTCCGGCCAAGGGGCCTATGTTGTTGAAACTGGCGAGAACGTGCTTGCACCCGAAGGCAGCAAAAATTCTCTTTTTTTAAACGGAAAAGATGCTAAAGTAACAATTAAAACAAGCGATAATTTTGACCTTTCAATCGGTAAGGATTATTATCTTACCTTTGACTATTGGACGCTGGATGGCAAAAACCCAGGCAGAAAACTTGCTGCCGAAATTACGCCGGTAGGGCTGTCGGGCGGTTTTTCCGGTGTGCATTGGAGAGTTGAACCAAGCACAGAGAAAATTCAGAATAAAATATTTGACTTTTGGCAGGCCGCAGGATATACTGTTAAGCTTGAGTTTTACTTTGAAAATAATCCGGCGGAAGGTGTTGTGGCTTTTATTGACAACATTGCCCTTTGGAAGCCGAAAGGCGGAGAAACAAAATATAAGCTTTGGGTGGGAAACACACAGGTTACCAGCGCAAATGCAGGAAATGTTTTATCCACAGATACAGTTAACAACGGCAAGATTTCCTTTGATGCGGCAACAAACACCCTTACCCTTGACGGAGCAAATATAGACGAAGGACTTGCCTATAGTAAAGGCGGCAAGCATTATCCGATTTACGGAAAGCTTGATGAACTTAACATTAAAGCTACGGGAAAATCAAGCATTATTGGTACCTATGAAAGCACGTACTCCAACAACTATTGCGGTATTTATAATGAAGGAGCAATTAATATCGAGGGGGACTCGAACCTTACCATAAACCTTGGAAAATATCGTGAGGAGGAGGCCCAGGGAATTTATGCCACAGAGGGCATTACTGTTTCTGATGATGTGAAAATTACGATTCAAGACACTACTGATGATACGGAAAATAAATATATAGGTTTGTATTCTCCCGAAACAATTGAATTTAAAGGCAACTCGGAAACTACGGTGGATATAAACAATAGACATGACTATGTTTCGGCAATTGAAGCCAATGTTTTAAAGGTTTCGGAAGATGCCGTACTTGATATAAAGTCAAACAAAAAGGGCATTTCACATTCTGTAGCAAGCGGTTCAGGGTTTAAGCAGACAGGAGGCAGAGTGACTGTTAATGCGGCTGATGAAGGCATCTATATGGATAACTTTGAATTCGGCGGCGGAAGCCTTAACGTAACATCAGAAAAAACTGCCCTGCACACAGCAGATACTCTTAAATTTACCGGCGGCACGGCAGAGCTTTTTGGCAAAGAAAAAGCCATAGATTCCGGCAATGCAAAGTTTGATTTTTCAGGCTTTAAAAATTATGCCATTTCGGCAGGAAAAAGTGCGGGAGTTGCTGAAAAGCTTTCCCAAGTTCCTGCCACAGCAGAAGAAATCGGTGCACATAAATATTATAAAATTGAAAAAACAGCTGCGCCCGCCCAAGAGTATGACCTTTGGATTTCTGGAGTGCAGGTTACAAGCACAAACGCAGATGATGTTTTAAAAGACGGTACAGTTTCTTTTGATGACGAAACAAAGACATTGACCCTTAGCGGAGCAAATATCACAGGAAAACACGTCAATAGATTCGGTGCATCAATATTCAGCAGCCTTGAAAACCTTGTTATTAAAGTTGAAGGTAATAACACAATTGATTCACCAAAAGATGAAACTACCACAAGCTATAGAGGAATATATTCCTCAGGAAACTTAACCATTTGCGGAACAGGCAGCCTTGATATTGCCTTTGCCTCCGACTGGAACTATATCTATGGAATTGACTCGGTAGGGCTTTTAACTATTGAGGAAGATGTTTCAATTAAAATGGAAAACGTTGTTTCAGGGACTGCGGCTTATGGAATTAATGCAGAAGGCGGAATTAAAGCTTTGGGCAACTCAAAGCTGGATATTGCCTTAACCCGTGGGGCAAATGCTTCAACCGCAATTAAAGCAATTAACGCTTTGGGGGAATTTGAGGTTTTGGAAAACACCGAAATTACCCTTTCCACAGAGATGAACAATTCCTGGGGGATTTTTGTAAGTCTGGGCGGATCAAGCAGGCTTAATTACATTCAAAAAGGCGGAAAAGTGAACGTTAAGAGTACTGATGTTGGTATTGAGGTTACAAACTTCGACTTTAGCGGCGGAGCGCTTAATGTGGTTTCAAATGATAAAGCCTTGTGTGTGAACGGAAATGATTCCGTCACTTCGTTTACAGGCGGAAATGCAGAATTTTTTGCAAAAACCGGTGTTACAGTTTATGAACCTAAAGCAATCACCTTTAGCGACGTGGAGGTTAAAGGCGGCTCCTCTAGTGAAGCTGCACAGCCTATTAAGATTCCAACAAGCGCAGAAGAATTTAAAGCATATCCATATTTTGCAGTAAACGCAAAAACAGCACCGTCGGAATATAACCTTTGGTTGGGCGAAATTCAGGTGACGGAAGAAAACAAAGACGACATTTTAACCGATAATCCGACCTCTGCAAAATTTGACCCAACAACAAATACCCTCACACTTAGCAACGCAGGCTTTTTTGAATTGGTCGGTGTGCTTAGAACAGTGAATGGGAAAGCGGAATATGTTGGTATTTATGCAGATATGCCAAATCTTATAATTAATCTTGAGAATGAAAACATTCTTACTATGGCAAGCCCGACTACGGCTCTTACATGCGACTATGCCATTGCAATTGCAAGCACAGGCAATATCACCTTCACAGGAGGCGGAACAATACATGTGGATGTTCCGAAAGCAAATTTTGCTAAGGACAGCGGCATGAACATGGGAATTTTTGCCGAAGGCAACCTTACATTCGGCAAAAACACAACTGTTAATGTGAACACAATGAGTGACAACCCCGGCGATAAAGTAGGATTTGTTTATGGCGTTATATCTTACGGAAAATGCGTTGTTCAGGAAAGTGCAGAGCTTAATATAACAACCAGCACGAACGAAGACAGTTATAAAGAAAGTACATACTTCATAGGAGCCATGGCTAATGGTTTTGAAATTAAAGACAGCGCAGAAGTTCAGGTATATTCGTCATATGTCGGCATTGAGTCGGACAGCAAGCCTTATACTCAAAACGGCGGCACAGTGAGGATTACATCCGAATATGCAGGTCTTGCTGTGGAAGGCATGGAATTCACAGGAGGCAGTTTAATAGCTGATGGCGAAGAAGTGGGACTTTCTGTTGCAGTTTCGTCCAAAAAATTTGAAATTTCTAACGGAATAATTGAGGCTACAGGAGGTCAGCAGGCAGTTTATTTGGGAGGTATTTTGCCTGACACTTCAAGCTATACCGATATGAAAATACTCGCAGGGGAAAGCAAAGATATTGCGGCAGAAATCACTTCGCTTCCTAACACAGCAGACGGATATAAAATATATAAATATCTGAAAATATATTCTGAAAATTATGAGCCTGAAGAAAAATATAACCTTTGGATTGGTGAAACACAGGTTACAAACAAAAATGCAGCAAATGTTTTAGCAGGTACTGTGAATGATGGGAAAGTTAAGTTTGATGCCAAAACAAATACATTGACCCTTAGCGGAGCAAACATTACAGAAAAAGCGAACATGGGCGTATGGGCTTCTGTTTACAGCAAGCTTTCGGAGCTTAACATTAAGCTTGAGGGTGAAAATACGGTTGGTGCACCGTTTGACGGCTCACTGGGTTATTCTGGGTATAACGGAATATATTCCGAGGGAACCCTCACATTTGTGGGCGAAGGAACCCTTAACCTTAACATTGCTCCGGAATGGACTTTTGCCTATGGAATTGGTTCCAAAGGGCTCTTAACTATTGGTGACAAGGTGACAATTAAAACAGACCACCAGGCAACAGCAGGCACCCATGAAGGAATTTTTGCCGAAGGCGGCTTAACAATTGGTGGCGATGCTAACATTAACCTTAAAATGTCGGGAGGCGGCACTATAGGTATCTGCGCTGCGGGAGACTTTAAGGTAACAGAAAATGCCAAGGTTGACATTGTTTCTGATTTGTATTGTTTCTATCAAACATCAACCAAGGGTGGCTTTGACTATGTTCAAGATGGTGGCAAGGTTAAGCTTTTATCAACCGGCAGCTACTGCATTTATGCGAAGAACTTCGATTTTAAAGACGGTAAAATGACGGCAGTAACCGATTATTGGTATGCATTATTCCTTTTGGGGGATAAAATATCCTTTAGCGGCGGCAGTGCGGAATTTTCGGGCAATCCTGCAATTAAGGCAAATAAAGACAGCCTTGCCACAATAGCTTTTGAAGGCGTAACAGTTAAAGCGGGCGACAGTGCAGAAAATGCAGCAGCTATTAAAGCGCCGACAAATAAGACAGAGCTTGAGGCTCATAAATATTACAAAATTGAAAAAACAACGGTTGAACCTGAAAAATACGATCTTTGGGTTGGCGGAATTCAGGTTACAAGTGAAAATGCAAGTGATGTCTTGGGCAACGGAAAAATTTCGTTTAATGAAAGCACAAAAACACTAACCCTTGACAATGCGGAAATTACAACATACTACAAGAAAGACATTGCCACGGGAAGTGGCCAAACAGATTCTTCCGGCTTTATGATATACAGCGGATTGGAGGATTTAACGGTTGAACTGGAGGGTACAAGCAAAATGCTTCCTTCCAATGTATCTGCAGGTGAATTGGATAATTGTTATGGTCTTTACTCTGAACATAATGTAACGATTAAAGGAAACGGTACCATTTCTATTCCCTACATCACAACCGTTAAATTTGTGTGCGGCTTGGGAGCCTACGGAGATTTGACAATTGAGGAAAATGCGAAAATTTTGATTTCAATAGATCAGGACACGGGTACTGTTAATGAAATCATCAGCATCGGCGGCTCAAACATCACCCTCAAGGACAATGCTTATGTTCAAATTAGAACAATAATTAACGAGACTTTAGGCAATCAGGTGGAAAACATTGCTGTTTTTCCATCCGAAAAAATTGAGATTTTGGGCGATGCACAGCTTTTAGCGGAATCCTGTGGATACGGAATCTTCTGTGATGGACATGGTACAAAATATAAATACATCCAAAAGGGTGGAAGTGTGCAGATTGCCGCTAAAAAACAGGCCATTTCCGTAGATAACGTTATTCAGGAGGGTGGATATCTTCTTGCATCCTCCATAACAACAAATGCTATTTCGGCAGGAAGTGTTGAAATTTCCGACGGCACAGGCGAGTTGTATAGCCCAACAGGCACAATAGATTCAACAAATACTCCGGATTTCTCAAAATATAAAACACCGAAATTTACGGGCGGTGAGGACCCACAAACAGCTTCGGAGGTTGCTTCCTTTGATGCAACGTATGAATATTTCAAATATGAAAAGGCAAATACGCCCGGTACGAAATATACTTTAACGGTAAACGGCGGCACAGGCAGCGGCGAATTTGAAAAAGATGAGATTGTAATGATCGAGGCAAATGCAGCAGAAACAGGCAAGCAGTTTAAGGAATGGATCGGTCTTGACAGTGTAGAATTTGTTGAGGGCACAAGCAAAACAAGCGTAACAGCAAAATTTAAAATGCCTGCTGAAGCGGTTGCGGCAACAGCAACTTATGAAGATGTTATTTCCGGTGAAAAGTATACTGTTACAGCATACGGCCTTTATGGAGATACAATGATAATTACTCCGGGAACAACGTATAAGGCTGATTATGCCAAAGATGAGAGAGTAGCTCTCCAGATTGGTAAGAGAAGTGGATATACATTAAAAGACCTTACACTTGTGGGAATAAGTGAAAGCGACTTAACTTGGACTGCAAAAAATGAAGAAATCAACGACAGAGGCATTAGCTTTACTATGCCTGACCACAGCGTAACCATAACTGTAAACTGGACGAAAATTAACTCCGGTTCTTCCGGCGGTGGCGGCGGCGTAACAAAATATGCCGTAGCCGTTTCTCCCGCAGACAATGGCAAAGTTACGCTTGATAAGACAAGCGCGGCAAAGGGCAGCGTTGTAACCATTACAACAAAGGCAAACGATGGCTATGCACTTGACACAATCAAAGCAACCGACAAAGACGGCAAGGAAATCAAGCTGACCGATAAGGGCGATGGCAAATATACCTTTACGATGCCTGCATCTAAGGTGGAAGTAAAGGCTGCATTTAAGCAGAACGCATCCAAACCCGACCAGCCCGCAGAGGAAACAAAGACAGTCGTAGTAATGCAGATTGGCAGCAAGACAATGTTCGTAAACGGCAAGGCTTACGAAAAGGACGTTGCACCTGTTATCATGAACGACAGAACCTTGGTTCCGATCAGATTCGTAACAGAATCTCTGGGTGGTAAGGTTGCTTGGAATGAAAAGGAAAAAGAGGTCGTACTGACTATTGATGGCAAGGAAATTAAGATGACAATTGGAAAAGTACTTGAAAAATATGGTGTTGCTCCCGTTATCCTCAATGATCGTACCTATGTGCCTGTTCGTTTTGTAGCAGATGAGCTTGGTGCAACAACGACTTGGGATGCAGTAAGCAAAATGGTAACGGTTACAAAAATCGAAAAGTAAATTAAAAAAATAACCGGTAAGTAAGATTAGGCGTTCATCGGAAACGGTGAACGCCTTTTTTCATCCAATATAGTCACGATATATGATTGTTTTGCACTGCTAATGAATATAAATGTGATATATAATAAAGAGCAAGAAAAATTTCTATTCTAAAATTATTTTCGTTTCCCCTTTTGGTATATCTACAGTACAAGAAAATACCTAGCCTTTGAAAATTGAATATAAAATCTTGCAGACAACATTGGAGAGAAACTTCTGTTCAGCCACAGTCCGAGTGTGATGATAACCGCCGCAGGCAATGGGAGCAGGCCGTCAAACGGGGGCAGGTGAAATTCCTATGGGCATTTTGCCATCTGCAAGAGCGGAAAAGGAATATATGCTTTCAAAGAATTGTAGCAATTCAGGAAACCTTTCTGTAAAATAATATAATATTGCAATCAGGAACATTGACACAGCAAATCCTCTATGATACTCTAAAGGTACAAGTATTGTTGGGTATCGAAGCGTTCGCTGAGAGATGTTGTTTAAGGATGATAAGCGTTATTATTTTATGTCTATACGGCATAAGGCAATAGCGCTTTTTTTATTTTACAGTTTTTTAATCAGGAAGGATTTTAAGCGTGAACAGTTTAAGATGCCTTCCTTTTTTATTTGGGTCAAAAGGCAGATGCCTTTGATAGTAGAAAAAATATTATGTTACAGAAAGGTGGAAAAAGAAATGGAAGAAAGAGTATTTGCGGATGAATTCAGGAAAGGCTTCTGGCAGGAGGAGGATTTTCTTGCATTCCTTGAACGGCGAGAAGAAAACTCCGAATGGGGAAAGGTGAAAAGCAATGAAATCAGATTTTATCCTATCGAAGAGGGACATCAGATTTCTGCTATGCTTGAGGAAAAACTGAGAGAAACAGGCAAGGCAAATGTATTTGAGGATACCTTGGAGCATACGCGGTTGATTCTGAAGGTCAAGGAGGACTTGTACCCGGTTCGCAGCTGTGCGATTAAGACAATTCTGGAGCGTGCCAGAATATCCGGCAATGCATTGAATAAGGTGCAGAAAGCGGAGCTGGCACAGATTCTGAATTATTGCATGGGTGTAGCCGGTGGAGATGCACTCCTGCGTTTCTGCGAGGATAAAATTTCCGCTGTTCATGGCGGAGACGCTTCGGATTATGCTGTCTTGGAGACACCGGAACTGTTCCGCAGAACGGTAGAATATTTACAGGATAATTTCTCGGGATATACCTTTGCAGGGGCATCCTATGACCATTCTATCGCTACAGCCGTATGGTCTTTGGAGAATCAGGATAGCTTGTTGCAGGAGTATCGTGAAAGCTTACAGAAATATGGCTTGCCCAATCAGGAGATTCAGTTGGGGCTTCGGCTGACAACATCCGATACCGGGCAGAGTGGCGCAAATTTGTACCCTATGATTTTTTTCGGCTCTGAAGCGAGAAATATTCCTTTAGGCAGTGCTTTGAAATTGCAGCATAAAAATAAGGCTGACCTTGCAAAATTCGATGAGCAGCTGAATCTACTTTATGCACAGTATGGCAAGGCTTTGGGTAATATGCAGTCCTTAATGGATGTATATGTGCTGTATCCAATCAATGCGATGCTCGGCGTAATGAAACGTGTTGGCGTACCGAAAAGGTATGCAATGGAAGTTTCGGAGGGTTTTCGGATTCAGAACGGAAATGCACCATGCAGCGTATATGAGGTATATTTACAGATTGCAGAGGTTATTTATCTGATGCAGTGCGAAGGCATTGACGGCTCCAAAATCGTACAGATGGAGGAGAATATCGCAAGAGCCGTTCATCTGCGCTGGAAGGACTACGACATTGCAGGAGAGTATCATTGGTAAAGGGGGAAAAATTCATGGGATTAAATTTGAATTATACAGCAGATGTGCTTGTCAGTACAGAAGATATGCAGGAAGAAACATGGCTGCAATACCGCAGAAACGGAATCGGCGGCAGTGATGCAGCAGCCGTTATCGGTCTTTCGCCGTATAAAACAGCGAGAGATGTATACTTTGAGAAACTTGGCAGAGAGCCGGAGGATAATAATACGTCCGGATGGGTAGCTATGGAGGTCGGTAAACGACTGGAGGATTTAGTAGCTGCTATTTTTGCGAAGAAAACAGGTTTTCGCATCTGGCAGGAGAAGGTAATGTACCGACATCCGTTATTCCCGTTTATGCTGGCGGACGTAGACTACTTTTTTGAAACATCCGATGGTACGGTTGGTATTTTAGAGTGTAAGACGGCTAATATCCACACAAAGGAGAAATGGGAGAATGATGCTGTTCCGTATCATTATGAGGTACAGTGCAGACATTACATGGCTGTAAAGAATCTGGATACTGCTTATTGCGCGTGTTTATTCGGGAACTCGGAAAATGATTTTGTCTTTCGCAGAATCGACAGAGATTTAGATTTTGAGGAAAATCTGATTTTACAGGAGGAATCTTTTTGGACAGAGTATGTGGAACCCGGAATTGAGCCTGCCTTAAGTGGCGACGGAGATCTGGTATTAGCAAGCTTAAAACGCTATCAGATGCAGAGAAACAATCCTGATGAGGTTTTGATTGAGAGTGATTATGGAGAAGCGTTAGAGCTGATTTATCGTATGAAAAGTGAAAAGGCTGTGATTGACAGTAATTCCAGAATGCTGGAGCAGAAAATCAAAACGGCGTATGCGAAATTTGCGGAAATGCTTGGAAATGCAACAAAAGGGTTATGTGTTGCCGCAGATGGCAGTGAATATCACATCAGCTATAAGCCAATGCAGCGCACCGGCATTACCAAGGATAATCTGCAGAAAATGAAATTGAACGATAGCAAGCTTTATGAAAAATATGCGACAACGACAGAAAGCAGGGTATTTCAGGTAAAGAAGATTGTAAAATAAAGGGAGCTGATAAAACAGTGGAGCAAAAGGAAATGACTTGGAACAATCAGAATCGTGCAGAGAAAGGAGTTACGACAAAAGTAACCTTACTTGCACTTTATGAGAAAACCATATATCAGAATGAAAAGAATGGATTTTGTATCTTTAGAATGACCAGCGAAGACACCGGGATACCGAAAGAGCTTGGGTATGGCAGAGATAACAAAATCCATTTTTCTGTAATCGGGTATTATCTGCCGCCAATTCGCAATAGTATGCTTGCCTTAACAGGCGCATGGGAGAACAGCAGATATGGTCTGCAATTTCATGTAGACAGCTATACCGAGGTATTACCAAAAACAAAAAGCGGGATTGCAGCATACCTTTCCTCCGGCTTAATCAAAGGCGTTGGGAAAGCAACGGCGGATTTAATTGTAGCAAGGTTCGGGACAGATACACTGGATGTGATTGAGAAGGAGCCCAAGCGTCTTCTGGAGATAAAGCGTATTTCCGAAAAGCGTCTGGAACAGATTCTGGATTCCTATGCAGGCAGTAAAAGCATGCAGGAGATTATGACGTTTCTGGGAGCCTATGGCGTAACGCTGAATAAAGCAAAGAAAATACAGAAGCATTTCGGGAGTCGCTCGGTAGATGTGATACAGCATTCGCCGTATTTGCTTTGCGAAATTTCCGGTTTTGGCTTTAAAACGGTGGATCAGATTGCGAGAAATATCAATTTTTTACCTGCGGATCCGCTGCGGTTGGAAAATGGGATACTTTTTATTCTGGAAGAAGCAAAGGACAGTGGGGATTTATTTCTTATGCAGGATATTCTGCTGGAACGGGCTTATGTATTGCTTTCTGAAGCGGTGCCGAAAGGCGAGGTAACAGAAGCTATGATAAAAAATACGCTTTCGGATTTATGTGCTTACGGAAAGCTCTATGCAGATGGAGAACGGATTTATTTACCGCAGTTTTTCCATTTTGAGGAGCAGACAGCAAAAATAACAGCAAAGCTGTTAAGTGCGAAAAAGAGACATAGTGCAAAATTGGAGCAGTATCTGAAGGAAGTGCAGAAGGAAAATGGTGTTTTGCTTTCTGAGAAGCAGGCAGAGGCAGTTCGGATGTGTATGGAGAATCGCTTTTCTATCATTACAGGCGGGCCGGGTACCGGGAAAACAACGGTACTGAAAAGTATCCTTGCAGTCTATCAACGGCTGCACCCGGGGAAAGAAATCCTGCTGGCAGCGCCTACAGGCAGAGCAGCCAGAAAAATGGCGGAGAGTACAGGCTTTCCGTATGCGTCTACGCTGCATGCAGCCTTAAACCTTACCTCTGATACCGCTGATTATGAGGAGGTCATTATCCCTGCGGATTTTGTTGTAGTGGATGAAGCGTCTATGGTTGATATGCGCTTGGCGTATTATCTGTTACATAGCTTAGGTACAGGAACAAAGGTGCTGTTCGTAGGGGATGCGAATCAGCTGCCGTCCGTAGGCGCAGGCAATGTACTGAATGAAATGATTGCAAGTGGGATTGTGCCTGTGACGGTTTTGGATATGGTATTCCGCCAGAAGAATACCAGCCGGATTCCGTTAAATGCACAAAGCATTCAGATGGGAGAAACCAAGCTGTTATACGGGGATGATTTTCAATTTCTGCCTGCGGAAAATGCAGCGGAAGCGGCAGAGATTATAAAATCCGAATTTCTGAAACAAACTTCGATTTACGGTGTAGAGCATACACAGGTTTTAACACCGTTCCGTGTGAAAAGTGATGCAGGCGCTGCAATGCTGAACCTTGTATTACAGGATATACTCAATCCTTTGGTGAATAAGCGTCTGGAAATCAGTTCCGGGAATCGGACGATTCGATATCGGGATAAGGTAATGCAGACGAAGAATATGGAAACGGTCAGCAATGGGGATATTGGCTTTGTGTCTATGGTAGATAAGGATGCCGATTTTCCTGTAACCGTTACATTTTCTGATAACAGAATAAAAGAGTACAGCATGGACGAATTAGGTAGTATTGATTTGGCGTATGCAACAACAATTCATAAAAGTCAGGGGAGCGAGTTTGACTGTGTTATTATCCCGGTGCTTTCCACGTTTTATGTAATGCTGCAAAGAGCCTTAATTTATACTGCAATTACCAGGGCAAAGAAAGAAGTGATTTTAGTGGGACAGAAGCGTGCATTATTTACCGCTGTGCATCGCAATGATACCATTCAGCGAAACACAATACTGTCAAAACGAATCAGGGATATGTTTGAAAAGATGAAGCAGAAAGAACAGAAGGCTGTAAAACAAGAAGAAGCAGAGCAGCTGACACTTTAGGAAAGAGCTGAGTGATTGGGTAACTGATGACTCAGCTTTTTTATTATCAGGAAGAAAGGAGCGGAATTACAATGAACGAAGCAGTAGTAAACAACATGTCCATCATCAACGGGCTGAATAAGGTAGATGGCTTTGATCCCTCGGCTTTTTTAAGACGGCTGACAGGGGAGAATGGCGAGGAGCAGTTTTATTTAGATGTAAAGTATAGAAAACTCTGGTTTCGACTGATGCACCCGGAAGGAAAGATTACAAAGCGCATTATAAAGCTGGAAAATGAGGTTGCAATTATCGAAAGCAGGGTATATCTGAATCGCAATGATGCAGAGGATGCGTATATTTCCTGTGCATTTGCTCAGCGTTGGCGCAAAGAGGATGATGCCTACGGTTTGAAATATGTAGAGACCGCTGAAACGGCGGCCGTCGGCAGAGCATTGGCAGATGCAGGCTTTGGCATCCAGTTCTCCGAACCGGGAGAGGAACAGGACAGAAGCCTTGTGGATGCACCTGTGACAATTCCGGACAGCGGTTTATCAGAAGAAATGGGGCAGGATGAATCGGAGGAAGAACTGCTGGATGAAATGCCACAGGCCGCTGAAATGCAAAAGAAAGCATCGGAACAGAAGAAAGCGGAGTGGGACGCATCTATGCCTGTAGAGGAACTGATGCAGAAAATGAGTTTGGAGGATGCCAAGAATTATCTGATTCCGATTGGTGCGTATAAAGGGAAAACACTGGGTGAGCTTTGCGTAGAAAAGCCCGGTGCAATCAACTGGTACGTCGAGTCTTATCACGGAAAAAATAATGTGCTCCGCGCAGGCGCAAAACTGCTGCTTGCGTCAGTTGAAAAATAGGAGGCGAATAGATGCGTGATTATCCATTTACCATTTTAGATGTTGCGGGGATATTAAACTTAAAGGTTCGTCGCCGACAGCCCACCAATATGGACGTGGATTGTCCTTTTTGCGGACATAAGAAAGGCAAAATGAACCTTAATTTTGCCAAGAATGTATTCCGCTGCAATTATTGCGGAGAAAGCGGTGGAATGATAGAGCTTTACAGCAAGGTCTTTCAGATCAGCAATGCACAGGCATTTGCAGAAATCTGTGAGATTTTACATGATGACAAAAAAGCGGATGCACTGCCAAAGCCGATATATACGCCTGATATGGAGCAGATACCGAAAGCGGACTTAGAAATACGGTATCAGACCTATTCCATGCTGCTTTCACAGCTGATTTTATCAAAAGACCATCAGAAAAATCTTATGGAACGAGGTCTGGATGCAGAGCAGATTGTGAAATATGGCTATAAAAGCACGCCTGCTTTTGGCTTTCATAAAATCGTATCTGCGATTATGGCAAGAGAGTGTGTGCTGGAAGGAGTCCCGGGGTTTTATACGAAAAAGAATAATACCTATGGCATTAACTTCAATAAGCACGCCTCCGGGATTCTGATTCCGATACGTTCTATGGACAGAAGGATAGAGGGATTCCAGATTCGCTTGGACCGACCGATAGAGGATAAAAAGTATATCTGGTTTTCTAGCTCCAACCAATTTCGTGGTACATCTGTAGGTGGGCCGGTGCATTTCATTGGTAATCCGGCGGATAAAACAGTTTATGTAACAGAAGGCGCATTAAAAGCTGATATTGCACACGCCTTCTGTAAGAAAACCTTTGTTGCGCTGGCAGGCGTAAGCCATTACAGAGCATTAGAACCGATTTTTGCACAGCTGAAACGTAACGGCGTAGAGAATATTGTGGAAGCCTATGACATGGATAAGTACACAAACCCGCATGTGGAAAAAAGCTGTATGCAGATGATGGAAATGGCAAATGCGTATAAATTTTCCGTCCATCGGTTATGCTGGAATAAGAAATACAAAGGGATTGATGACTGGTTAGCATCGAGAAAGAAAAGGAATTAAGCAGGATTGGAGCCTGTGAATTTGCAGGTTCCAGATGAAGAAAATTAGTGATGAGATACTTAATACTATATACAGGATGATGTCTGTTCGTTAATGCATAAAAAAATTAAGAAAGTCGTTTTTTAGTAATTTCTGATTACTGGAAAACGACTTTTTTTATTTTGCGCAAAAAATTATGAATAAAGTTTGGTTTTTGAGAGCAGCTTTTGGCTTGTATTAAGTAGAAGGAAAGAATTTCATATAACAAAACTTCAATTAGTAGAAGGAGGTGAACCAAATGAATTTACTTCCTTCTGAGGTTAGCCTGCAGATGCGCTTTGATGCCTTTTGTAAAAAGGTTATAACGTATACAAATTATAAACTGTTACGCGAAGGACAGAAAAGGCGAGAACAGGGCTATGTATTTTCTGATTTTGAGGAGGGGGAGCTGGAACAATATTATTATACTTACGATACATATCCGGCATTGGCGTTAAAGATAGAACTGGAGCATATCAGGGTATTTATCGAAAATGAAATGCTATATCATGCATTGCTTTTACTGCCGAAGAAAAGATTGGAAATTATAATTCTTAGTTTTTTTGCGGATATGACGGATAAGGAGATTGGAAAAACCATCCTGATGCCGAAAAGCTCTGTGCAGTATAACCGAAATGTAGCGTTGCAGTATATCAGGAAGATGATGGAGGTGCATACAGAGGTAAATGAGAAACAGGAAAAACCAAAATGAATTTTTTAGCCAGAATGCAAGAAAAAGCATTTTTGGCAGCAAACAGAAACTAAAGACAAAAACGATACTTCTGGCTGTGTCGGGAGATACAGAAGCTTTGATGGAAGTGGTTGATACTTATAAGCCATACATAGAAAAGCTTTCTATGCGCGTTGTAATGGATGAGAATGGACATTGCAGAGAAATGGTAGATGAAACAGTGAAAAGAAGTCTGGAAGTTGGATTAATTGCAGCAATTATGAAATTTCATCCGTATATCTGAAAAAGCGCAGACACGATAAAAAAATTCGTTTCTTTTAGTAATATTGTACCTTGAAAATTGAATCATCAAATTCCGGAATTGGGCATATGAAAACCCGAAAGGGAAAGCCGTAGGGAGAGATTGCGCCATGACCATAGCAATATACGAGCGAGAAACATCTGCTCCTTTATCCTACTTATGGCAAAGATAGGATTGCGATGACCTTTCATATACCCAAGCCACCGTCAGGAAGTGTAAGACTACTGATGTATGCATAATGAAAAGCAGACCTTCTGAGAATATCGACAAGAATGGAGAATAGATTGACGTTTTTTGGGGGGAGTGGTTTGTGCCGACATTCCGGAATGATTTATATAGCCGGACAGACAAAAATAAATCTTTCTTTTCATACGTTGAACAAAGGGGGGATAATTATGAAACAAGTAAAACCTATCGTTCATTGTATCTATACAGAATCCAATAAGTCCTTAACACAACTTTTGGATGAATATTTCAGAGCATATCTTTCATGTTCGCTTGAAATGACTAACAAAGCTATGTTACCATATTTAAAGTGACTGGTCGCTTATTTCAAGGAGGAATATGATGTATTTAGAAATAAGCAACCCCATGGATTATCATGTTGCATTGTATATTCGTTTATCAAAAGAAGATGAAAGCGAAGGGCCGTCTGAAAGTGTTACAAATCAGAAATCGCTGCTGAATGAATTTGTGCAGCAGCATCGTTTATCTGTTTACGATACTTACATTGATGACGGTTGGAGCGGAACCAGTTTCAATCGACCCGCGTTTCAGCGTATGATTGGTGATATTGAAACAAAAAAGGTCAATATGGTCATCACAAAGGATTTATCACGCTTGGGGAGAGACTATATTATGACGGGGCATTATATGGAGCGGTATTTTCCGGAGAAAAGAGTCCGTTATATCTCCCTCCTGGATGGCATTGATACCGGCATAGAATCCACCGCAAATGATATTACACCCTTTCGTGCGATAATGAATGACATGTATGCAAAGGATATATCCAAAAAAATTAAAAGCGTAAAGCATGATAAACAGCAGAAGGGGCAGTTCATCGGCGGAAAACCTGTGTATGGCTATAAGATGCATCCGACTGAAAAAAATAAAATTGTAATTGATGAAGCAGTTGCACCTATCGTTCGCCGCATATTTGCAATGGCTTTGACCGGCATGAGCTGCCGCAGGATTGCAATGGTGCTGAATGAAGAAGGGATTCCAACACCTGCAACCTATTGCGGCTGGCAAAGGCGGCAAAAAGGCCCGTACAGCGGTCTCTGGTCCAGCGAGCGTATTTCGGATATGCTGAAGAACGAAACCTATATAGGAAATATGGTACAGGGTAAATCGGTTAAAATCAGTTACAAGTCGCAGAAATGCATCAAACAGGAACAAAGCAAATGGATTGTTGTTGAAAACACACATGAACCTCTTGTTGATAAAGAAACCTTCCATAAAGTAAGGCAATTATTAAACAGCAGAAAATATACCCGCAGCAGAAAATATGATTTCCTGTTAAAAGGGCTGATTTTCTGTCACGAATGTGGATATCCGCTTGCGGTCATCAACCGTAAGACGACAACAGGAGAGGACAGACTATTCTTTGTTTGCCGCACTTATCAGCGATTTACAAAAGCAGGGGTCTGTACCTGCCACTGCATAAAGGAACAGGTTGTTACAGACGCAGTGATTGAAAAGGTACGTGAAATCTGTCAGGCATATCTGCATCCGCATCGTTTGCAGATGATTGCCAAAGAAACGATACAAACGGATAAAAAGGAACTGAAGCAGGAATATGCCATACAGGCAGTGCATAATAAAATCAGCAGTCTGACAAACAATCTGGATAAGATGTATATGGATCGCCTTAGTGGCTTACTTACGGAAACAGACTTTGAGCGGATGTATCAACGAATGAAAATAGAACGTACCACTTTAGAAGAAAAATTAAAAGAGTTAGAGCGATTAAAGGAAAGTCCCATCAGTTCCGATACTTTGTCAAAAGAACTGGTGCAGCGCTTTTTACAATCTGCATATACCAGCAGAGAATTACTTGTCAGTTTAATTGAAAGAATTGAGTTAACCGAAACAAAACAGATTATTATTAAATTCCGCTTCCCCGAGCTGGAAGCGATTTCTTAAAGCACTTTATTTACAATAGATGTGGCGGTATACATAGGAACGGGAGATACCGAGCCGTCCGGCAATTTCCTGCTGTGTCAGTTCCTCCTGTCCCCACAGACCATAGCGGAAAATGACAACAATCTGCTCTCGTTTACTGAGACGTTCCCGTACTGCGTGCAGCATTTTTTCCGATTCGATGGCAAGATGCAGCTGTTCCGCAAAATCCAGTGTTTCGCTGTTGATGACATCCAGCATGACGATTTCGTTGCCGTCCCGATCGGTGCCAATCGGTTCATAAAGTGAAATATCGTTCTGAAATTTCTTGGAAAACCGCAGTGACATAAGGATTTCATTTGCTATTCTCCCCCCAATGCGTTTTTGATGCACTGAGGGGTTCAGTTTTTCCCAGGCCTTCATCCTCCATATCGTCATCATAATCTACATCGGAGAAGTCCACCAATTCCTCTGTTTCGTCATCACCCTCTGTATTACCGGAGAGGGCAGCAGCAATTTCCGGATACTCGATTTCATCATCTTTGACACCAAACAAAATCACATGAGCGTTGACACCATCCCATACCACCTTACGCACAATGGTGCGGATGGCTGCTCGTTTCTGCTCTATGGTCATTTCATCAATGCCATCCTTAAAGACAGTCAGCAGCTGACGCATCAAGTCAAACTCAATATCGCTGAGAGCATGCTGTGTGGTCAGACCCTCCAGCTCCTGAATACGTTTTTCAAGGGACTGGTATTCCTCGTTCAACTGCTCAATTCGTTTGGTTACATGAGCCTTGGCAGGGCTGTCACCCATATCTACAAGGGAGTCTACCAGAGAATTGATTTTCTTCTCTGTATCTGCCGTTTCCTTTCGCATATCATCCAATCGCTGTTCATAGTCCATGCGGTTGCCGGTATAAAATCTGCGGCGCTGTTCCAACTGTGCAATGAAAGTATCTCTGTCCTCTGCAAGCATTTTAATCTGCTCAATCACAGCCATATCCAATGTATTGCCATTTGCATTTTTACTGTTGCACACAGAACGCTGGCTGCGCTCCTTCATTTTGCAAACATAGGTGTAAATCACCTTTCCATCCGCAGTTTTTCGCTTGCTCATTTTCGGATACATACGCTCACCGCAGCTACAGAATAACAAGCCGGTCAAAAGCGCTTCGTTACTGCGTGGCTTTCTGAAAGATTTTGATTTATTGCGTTCCAAAGACTCTTGAATTTGTACCCATACTTTACCTAGAACCAGACCCGGATGCTTGCCAACGGATACAATCCATTCACTTGCAGGAAGGTACTTTGTAGCTCTGCCTTTCTCTTGATCGGTGCGGTTGTAAGCCATAATACCGTGCTTGTTGTCAAAGGCATTTTTCTCCGAGAACAGGTCTGTGTCATTCTGAATGAAGAAATTATAAGCATCTTCATCCGCAATCATATAAACCGGATTCTGTAAAATGGCTTTGATGGAAAAACGGGTAAAGTAATTGTTGTTCTTCGTCTTGATACCCTGTTTAATCAAAGCAGCTTCGGTTAAGGTCAGAGAATCCGTTTCTATATATAAGTCATAAATCATTCTGACAATATCAGCTTCTTCAGGAATCAGTTTCAGCTTGCAGGCTTTCTTAGACTTTCCATCAATGGTAATACTCTTGACTGCTTCGGAAGCATAGCCTGTAGGTGTTGTACCACCAAGCCAACGACCTGTCTTTGCCAGTTCGTGCATATTGTCACGAATACGTTCTGCAATGGTTTCACGCTCCAGCTGAGAGAAAACAGATGCGATATACATCATAGCTCGTCCCATAGGAGTGCTTGTATCGAACTGCTCTTTAATAGAAACAAAAGAAATATCAAGACGAGCCAGTTCTTCAATCAGGCTGGCAAAGTCACTGATGTTTCTGCTGATACGGTCAAGACGGTAAACTATGATAGCCTTAAACTTACGTTTCTTGGCTGCATCCATCATTATCTTAAAATCCGGACGATTCAGATTACCACCAGAAAAGCCCTCATCTTCATATACAGCAACTTTATCTACAGCGGTATCACCATAATGTACACGAACATATTCTTTGCATAGTTCTACCTGATTGCCGATACTTTCACCTTTTCCGGTAAATTTAGATTTACGGGAATAGATAGCTATGATGTCATCATTTTTCCGCATTTCATACCCTCCTTATCTTGATATGTGATGTGCCTTGTGGTATTATAACATAGCGTAGCAATAAAGTAAACAGATTGGAGGTATTTCTATGAAGTCAATCTTTGAAGAAATGGGCGGAACCTATACACTTGGCGAAGATGAAATGTATTATCCAGATTTGGAACTGCCGGTTGATGAAGAACCCCACTATGGAAAGTATGGTCGTATGCGTAAAGCCTACATAAAAGAGCATCGCCCTTGGCTGTACGCAGAGCTTTTGTTCGGAGGGAAACTGGTATCTCACTTAAATAGCATTGATGATACAGCTCATCAGAGAATGGAACTGCTGATCCAACAAATACAGGAGCAGCAAGGCGTAAATGAGGAATTAAAATCTCGTGATCAGATGGGTTGGGTAGGTGCTTGTAATAATATCCGCAATGCTGCGGAAGAAATCGTCTTAAATGAATTGATATATTGTTAAAAATGAAGGCCATCACGGTTCTCTATTTGAGAACCAGTGATGGTCTTTATCTTAATGCGAATTTAATGCCATAACCGGCACGCTAATGCCCATTTTATGGTTGAAATGCAATAATACAATTTAAGAAAACGAACATTGGAGGTGTTGAGATGGGAAAACTGGAACGTAAATTATCCTCCTCTCAGATGATTATTCTCGGTTTTGCCGCTGTCATATTGTTGGGTGCGCTGCTTCTGATGCTGCCGGTATCCAGTAAAAGTGGAGAGATTACACCGTTTCTGGATTGTCTGCTGACATCGACTTCGGCGGTTTGTGTGACCGGACTTGTGGTTTATGATACGGCGGCACATTGGACAGTGTTTGGGCAGGCAATCATTATTGTGTTAATTCAAATCGGCGGCATGGGCGTTATCACAGTAGCTGCTGCGATTACAATGGCAGCAGGAAAGAAAATCTCCTTGATGCAAAGAAGCACAATGCAGGATGCAATTTCCGCACCGCAGGTTGGCGGCATTGTCCGATTCACTGGTTTCATCTTGAAAGGCATCGTAATTATTGAGCTTTTGGGCGCAGCGATTATGGCTCCTGTGTTCATCGGGGATTACGGATTTGGCGAAGGTCTTTGGATGGCAGTATTTCACTCCATCTCAGCCTTCTGTAATGCCGGTTTTGACATTGTAAATGATGGTATTCTGTTTAATTCTTTGATGGGATATGCTGCGAATCCAATTATCAATCTGGCAATCATGCTACTGATTATCATCGGCGGACTTGGATTTTTGACTTGGAGCGATATTTGCACCAACGGCATCGACATAAAGCGATACCATATGCAAAGCAAAGTTATCCTTACTGTTACCTCAGGATTGATACTGGTTCCAACAGTCTACTTCTTCTTTTTCGAACTGGTACATCTTCCGTTTGCAGAACGCTTTTGGGGAGCCTTGTTCCAAGCCGTTACGCCGAGAACAGCAGGCTTTAACACCGTGGACTTGAATGCAATGAGTGAAACTGGACAGATGATTACATCATTGTTGATGATCATCGGCGGTGCACCCGGTTCTACGGCAGGAGGTATGAAAGTTACTACCTTTGCAGTAATGATATCTGTCGCAGCGGCAGTCTTTCAAAAACGTCAGAATGGTTGTTTCTTCGGGCGACGCATCGATGATGATACCGTAAAAAATGCGGCAACGGTGTTCTTTATGTATATTTCGTTATTTCTTCTTGGTGGAATAGCAATCAGTAAACTGGAAAATCTTCCGCTTGTAACTTGCCTGTATGAAAGTGCATCGGCGGTTGGCACAGTCGGGTTGACACTGGGTATCACACCGGAACTTGGAGCTATAAGCAAACTGATTCTGATTGCACAGATGTACATTGGCAGAGTTGGTGGGCTGACGTTGATCTTCGCTATACTGCCAGCAACAAAAAACACATTATCAAAACTCCCTGTCGAGAAAATCTCGGTAGGTTAAGAACAAGGAGGTTCTGTTATGAAATCGGTATTATTGATTGGTCTTGGACGATTTGGCAAGTTTATTGCTATGAAGCTGCACACTATGGGACATCAGGTTATGGCAGTAGATACCAGTGAGGAACGTGTAAATGCGCTGCTTCCTTATGTTACCAATGCACAGATTGGAGACAGCACCAATGAAGAATTCCTTGCTTCTCTGGGTATTGGCAATTACGATTCCTGTATTGTTGCCATTGGAGATAACTTCCAAAACTCTTTGGAAACCGCTTATCTGCTGAAAGAATTGGGTGCTAAAAAGGTTATTGCCCGTGCATCTCGTGGGATACAGGAAAAGTTTCTGCTACGTAATGGCGCAGATGAAGTGGTCTACCCTGAAAAGCAGTTGGCTGCATGGACAGCGATCCGTTGTTCCTCTGATAATATCTTGGAGTACTTTGAACTGGATAACGAATACGCTATTTTTGAATTGGAAATCCCACATGAGTGGAATGGAAAACCCATTGCACAGTTAGACATTCGTAAAAAGTTTGGCATCAATATCCTTGGTATCCGTGAGAACGGAAGATTAAATATGAGCATTACGCCGGATACCGTGCTTGGTCGAAATAAATCAATTCTTGTGTTAGGACAGGAAAAAGCCGTCCACAAGTGCTTCTGCATATAATCAATCCTTTTTTAATCAGGCTAAGGAAGTGTTCTTGATGAAGGATCTATTTTTAATACTAATTCTGTTGGCAACTTTTGCATTTGGATACTATGTTGTTGTAAGATTCGGAGATTTCATTGAAGAAAACCAACGCCTAATCGCCGAAGGTAATCGAAATAGCCAATGCAAGATTCATATTGCAGCAGAAACCCCGATGCTGTTGAATTCCATTGCATCTGCATTAGAGAGTTATTCTGAATCTGCTCCTCATGTTGAGTTCTTTCTCAGTAGTGGACAAATCAATCATCTCTTAGATAAGCTAATAAACGAACGTATCGACATTCTTCTTCTGGCAGATGACAGCACAGAACCTTTGGGGAAACAATATGCTTCTGTTCGGATTCCATACGAAAAGACAAAGATGCTGGTAACCACGCTTGGTCTAACAGTTGAAAATCCGGATGAGGAAAAATGGATTCGTGTTGTTTGGAAAAAGAGTTTGAAATCAAAAAATCGTGACCGAGTAATTACAGCATTGGAAATGGAACATTGTAGACTAAAATGCGGATATGCTGACTATTTAGACTGAACGTTCACATTTTCGGGGTAGAAATCAGGACTTTTGTATGGTAGAATCTATTACAAAGTTGGAGGTGAGGATAATGAACAAACTAAATAACATTAACAGCAAGCAGGATCATATCCTCGCCTGTCTGTCGTCGGCACCGTCCAATGCAAAGATCATTCGTTCCGCCGCAAGAATGGCAAAAGCCTTTGACAGTCAGTTTACAGCATTATTCGTTGAAACACCGGATTTTGCAGTGGCTACCGACGAAAACAAAAAGCGATTGGAGGAAAACCGCAAGCTGGCTGAACAGCTTGGAGCGACTATCGAAACGGTATATGGCGACGATATTCCGTACCAAATCGCAGAGTTTGCCCGCATCTCCGGTATTACTCGAATTGTTTTGGGCCAAAGCTCCGCTATCCAAAAGCATCTGTTTGGAAAACCGACATTAACACAACTTCTGTTGTCCTATGTACCAGAGCTGGATATTCATATCATTCCAGATAAAGCAGCAGATACGACCTATCATCCCAAAAAGGCGAGGAAATACCATCACGAGCAAATCATAAAAAACACTGTAAAGAGCGCTCTGATTCTGTTTGCGGCAACATTACTCAGTTTGTTGTTTCACGAGATAGGCTTTACCGATGCAAATATGATAATGGTGTATATTCTTGGTGTGTTGTTGACATCTATTGCCACATCCCATCAGATATACAGCTTGATTTCATCCATAGTCAGTGTATTTATCTTTAATTATCTGTTTACAGCACCTCGATTCTCGCTCGCAGCTTACGATACCGGTTATCCGGTAACATTCGTAGTTATGTTTTTAACGGCGTACATCACAGGTACATTGGCCATTCGATATAAAGAACAGGCACGACAATCAGAGAAAATCGCCAAACGAACAAAGGTACTTTTTGATACAGATCAGCTTTTGTCTAAGGCAGAAAACAAATTAGCCATTCTGCAAACTGCCGGACAGCAGATCAACAAGCTGCTCGGACGAAGTATAGTCATTTTTGACCACGAGGGTGGACGATTATCTGAGCCGATACGTTTCATTTCGGATGGACAGCGCTTTTACGATGAAGAAACAGAACTTGCGATTGTAGAGTGGGTTCTTCAGAACAATCATAATGCCGGAGCTACAACAAAGAACTTCCCGGATGCACAGTATCTGTATTTTGCTGTTCGTGTCAATGAACGAATATATGGTGTCGTGGGAATTGATGCAATGGCAGGTGCCTTGGATGCATCAGAGCAGAGCATCCTTTTGTCTATTCTCGGTGAAACAGCGCTTGCACTGGAAAATGAGAAGAATATCAGGGAAAAAGAAGCTGCAGCAATTCTGGCAGAGAGCGAACAACTTAGAGCTAATCTGCTGCGAGCCATCTCCCATGACTTACGCACTCCACTGACAACGATTTCCGGTAATGCAGGCAATCTTTTACACAACAGTCATAGCTTTGATGATGAAACCAAACAGCAGATTTATGCAGATATTTACGATGACTCCATGTGGTTGACCAACCTGGTGGAAAATCTTTTGTACTCTACTCGTATCGAAGAAGGTCGCATGATGCTGAAAACCTCTCCAGAGCTGGTTTCTGAAATCATCGAGGAAGCGATGCAGCATATCCGCCCCAATGCAAAAAAGCATTCCATCACTGTGAATTATGGGGATGATTTACTGATGGTACGGGTAGATGCAAAACTGATCGTGCAGGTCATCATCAATCTTGTGGACAATGCACTGAAATACACACCTTTGGACACCTTGATTAGTATCAGTGCTGAATGCAAGAACGGGATGGCGGAAATCAAAATCGCTGACACCGGCAAGGGCATCAGCGATGTGGAAAAAGGAAAAATATTTGATAAATTTTACAGCGGCGAACATAAAATAGCGGATAATCGCCGCAGTCTTGGGCTGGGTCTGTACCTCTGCAAAGCTATTGTGGAGGCGCATGGCGGATCAATCCATGTTACGGACAATTTACCGCATGGTTCTGTGTTCCGTTTTACCCTTCCGCTGGAGGAGGTAATAATACATGAAGAAATTTCAAATCCTCGTTGTGGAGGATGATGCTCCGGTACGCAATCTGATAACTACTACATTAAGAGCACATGATTACCGCTTTATTACATCAGGCACCGGTGAAGGAGCCGTGATGGAAGTAGCTTCTCATAATCCTGACATAATTTTACTGGATTTGGGACTACCAGACATTGATGGAGTGGAAGTAATACGCCGTGTCCGTAGCTGGTCAAACGTTCCAATCATTGTTATCAGCGCAAGAGCTGAGGATAATGATAAAATTGATGCACTGGATGCCGGTGCAGATGATTATTTAACAAAACCGTTCTCTGTTGAAGAATTACTGGCACGTCTGCGTGTTACCCAGCGCCGCCTTGCGCTGATACAAAATGTGAGCAATGAACAGGCGGTCTATCAAAACGGTCCACTTCGAATTGACTATTCTGTGGGTTGTGCTTATCTGGGTGACAATGAGCTGTCTCTGACTGCAATGGAATATAAGCTGCTGTGTTTACTTGCACGAAACACAGGCAAGGTATTGACACATCGTTTTATTTTACAAAATGTATGGGGAAGCAGTTGGGAGAATGACATTGGTTCTCTGCGTGTTTTTATGGCAACTCTGCGAAAAAAACTGGAGAAAACCCCTGGCGCTCCACAATACATCCAGACTCATATTGGCGTTGGATATAGGATGCAGAAAGTGGAATAATGCTAAGAAACAGTTAAAAAATCTCTACTTACCCTTTGTTGATGGAGTTATTGTTGACATAGCCAGAGAGCTATTCTATAATAAAAAACATTATATTGTGGGAAAGAAGGTGAAATCACAAAATGGATACAAGCGACAGTTGTCCTGACCCTAACCGATGTAATTACAAAATCTATTTGTTCAGATATAGAAGTTAAGACACGACCCGTGCATTGGAATCCATGCATGGGCTGTGTCTTTTGCTTTTTTGAAGATAGTATATTGTTATTGCAGAAAGAGGTTAAAATGTTAGTATTGTTTTTATTACAGATTATATTGATTGCATTAAATGCAGTTTTTGCTTGTGCAGAGATTGCGGTACTTTCCATAAACGAAACAAAATTGGAAAGGATGGCGGATCAAGGAGATAAACGAGCAAAACGCCTGTTCCATCTGACAAGAGAGCCTGCCAAGTTTCTGGCAACCATTCAGGTGGCAATCACATTGTCTGGCTTCCTGGGTTCCGCATTTGCGGCGGATAACTTCTCTGATCCATTGGTGGATTGGGTGATTAATCTGGGGATTACTGTTCCCAGGGCTACACTGGACACCATCGCCGTTGCTTTGATCACTTTGATTTTGTCCTATTTTACTCTGGTCTTTGGCGAACTGGTTCCCAAACGAGTGGCAATGAAAAAAGCAGAAGCATTGGGACTGGGCATTTCCGGCTTAATTAGAGGCATCTCCATCGTGTTCAAGCCTATTGTATGGTTCCTATCTGCTTCTACTGATGCTGTTCTGCGACTTCTGGGCATTGATCCTAACGAAGAAGACGAACAGGTCAGCGAGGAAGAAATTCGCATGATGGTAGATGCTGGTAGTGAAAAGGGTGCTATTGACGAACAGGAAAAAGAATTCATCCAGAATGTCTTTGAATTTGACGACCTGACCGCAAGGGAAATTGCTGTCCATCGTACAGATGTTACTATGCTGTGGGTCGAAGATTCTATGGAAGAATGGAACAAAACCATCCATAACAGCCGTCATACTCTTTATCCCGTTTGCGGAGATTCCTCAGATAACATTATCGGTATTCTGAATGCCAAGGATTTCTTCCGCTTAGACGATAAAGGACGAGAAAGTGTGATGCAGAATGCCGTCAAAACTCCTTTTTTCGTTCCCGAAACTATTAAGGCAGATGTCCTATTCCGCAAAATGAAAAAAAGCAGCAATATCATGGCCATCGTGCTTGATGAATATGGCGGTGTTGAAGGTATTGTGACATTAAACGACCTGATTGAACAATTGGTTGGTGATTTAGGTGAGGACACTGCTGAGGAAGCCGCAGCAGAACCCTATGTCGAGCAAATAGATGTAAATATCTGGGCTATCATCGGCAATGTGGAACTATATGACATTGAACAGGCTTTGGGTGTGGATATTGGTATGGAGGATGTGGACACTTTCAGCGGACTTGTATTTGGCGAGCTGGATATGATTCCTAACGATGGGGAGCAGAATATCGAACTGGACTTCAAGGGGCTACATATCCATATTACTCATATCGAAAACCACCAGATTTCTAATGCTTTGATTAGCAAGTTAATCCTTTCTGAACCAGACGCAGAATGATTTCGTTGCTGTGACACAGTTAAAAAGCGGGAGTGCATTTTTACGATGCACTCCCGCTGATTTTGTTAGCGTTCTCTGTCTTTCTGCTTTTTTAGGGGGTGGTTCTGCCTGCGTTCTTGTTGGAACTTGCGCTGTTGCTCCTGTTTCAGTTGCTGAATTCTTTGTTCCTCGGCGTATTCATCCAGCATAAGGGAAACCTCCCGCCTTCCGTCAACCATGGTTATATAGCTATATTCGTCGGTATATCGTTCCTGCAATTTGTGTACAGCATCCTGCTCCATTTCGGAACGGATAGCTTGTCGTGCATTGTACAGGTCGATGGGATCAAAGTCTGCCACCTGTTCCTGTAGTGAAGCAAATTCTTTCTGTGCTGCATCCAGCTCGGCAGAGAACTGTACCTCCTTGGCGTCCAGATTTTTCAGTGTATCTTTCATGGTGGACACGCTGGTTTTTACTTTCTTTACTTCCTTATTGTCAGCACAGTCCAACTGGTTCAAAAGCATGGTTCGTTCAGAACATAGTTCTTCCAGATCTTCGGTTAGTTCTGCAATGCGCTGAGATAGCTCCATCTGCTTTTTGACATTAAAAATGGAGGTACCTTTCTTTTCAGAGCGAAGGGATTTCTGCTCACTGCTCTTTTCTCTGATTTCCTGTTTCAACTCCGCATAGCGTTCCAGAATAGGATCTGCGGTATCAACATATTTGGAAATGCTACTCTTGCCTTTGCAGATATACCCAAGCTGATAACAGAAAATAATCATCTTCGCACGCAGAGATTCCATTGCTTTAGCAAGGGAGGGAATGGTATTTTTTGCTGCATCCATCAGTTTCTTGACAGATGCCTTCAGTTCACGCAGGAGCTTATTATCTGCTCTGATCTGACGGTTCAGCTCGCAACGGTCAGAAACAATTCCCATGGATTCCAGTTTTCTTGCATGGTAGCCTTCGTGTACAGTCGGCTGTTCGGTCAGTCCTCTGGCGGCATGGCTGCGGCAGTCTACACGATCAACAATACCATGACGTTCCTGTTCTTCATTGATAATCATTTCCCAACTCTTACGCCACGCAAATATCTGTTCTTCGCTGTTCCAAAGCTCTGTAAGAGGATTTTGTCTCCCATAGCGGGTACTTTTAGGTGTCTTTGATGTTCTGATACATCCCTCGATTTTCTCTGCTTCAGATGGGGTTAAATACTCCTTTTTCTCCCCGAACTGATACATATATTGTTTCTCCCATCCCTGTGTCTTGGCAACTTTGAACTCGTCAGCGGTAAAGCCACATTCTTCTTCGCCACGCTTACAGAGATATTCTTTCTGGGCCTTTGCCTGCCATTTGCCATGCTCATCCAAGGGGCGCATCGTGAAAAGAATATGGCTGTGTGGATTATGCCCCGGAGGGTATGGGTCATGAATGTTCACATCTGCACACATACCAAGATCCGTTCCCTGTTCTCGGATAAAACGCTCCAACATATTTTTCCAATCGTCTAAAGACAACTCAGATGGCAAAGCTACTACAAGCTCTCTTGCCAGTCGGCTGTCCTTTGTTTTTTCTACGGACTCGACCGCTTCCCATAGCACCTGTCTGTCTTTCCAATTCTCCGGTGCATACTGCGGCAGAAAGACTTCGCTATACAGACAACCTTGCTTTCGGGTGTAATCGTGGGTCAGTCCATCGTAGTCGTTGTAGAGTCGAGAGCAGGATGCGTAAGCAGCAGCCGCTATGACGGAACGGCCTGCACCACGACTCACAACTTTAGCTTCTAAATGGAAATAGTTCATTATTTTCCTCCTTCCTGTGCCGCAGCACATTTTTGTTTCTTTTTGCGAAAAAGAAAATAGGTGCTGTCAGATGCTGCACCTATCTCTGCGATAAAGCTGCCGGTGGCAGGTTTTCGCAGGCAGTTAACACAGTAGGGTACAAATTGTCCCCCTACTTACAAACGCTGTAGCGATTGTACTTGTGGAAACTGCGTGGACAATGACAGCAATTTGAAAAAAGTGTGGCATTGTACATAAGGCTCCAGAGGAGCCGCAAAGCCTCGCAGAGCGCACGACCTTGAAGGGGATACCACCGCCCATTTTATGGGTGGTGAGTAAGTGCGCCCTTCGGGATAGCAGCAAAGCTGCCAAGGCTTATGCCTTCAATCGTTCTTCCGTATTCAATCGTCTTTTCAACTCCATTTTCACATCATCAAGCCCCATAGTCTGAACTTCCGGAAACACACTCTCCAAAACGGCTCCCATCTGGATCAATCGTCTGGTTCTTGATTTTCGCTCTTTCTGACGGTTACGGGCTTCAATCGCTTCCATTCTGTGTTGTGCCTGTAATAATTTCTTTTCATCTTCGGTCATAGGTCTGTTATTTGCCATAATATCATCTCCTTTCTGGCATCGGTGTGGTACTGTAATCCAATGTAGATGGTGCAGACACAATTCGCTTTGCAATCCTAAGGTTATCTGTGTACTGACGGGCGAATTGTTCAGCACCATCGGCTATGAAATTAAGTACCGGAATTTAAGATTTTTCGTGCTTCCTGCATATTGGCGGCTGCATTCACCTCTCGGATATTCTGATTGTTGATTTTCAGAGGAACACAACGCTCCAATACTCGGTCATAAATTCTTGCTCTTGCCAGATCTTTCGGATGTTTCAACTCATCCAAGGTCAGATTGGTGGTTACAATCAGCGGTTTCTTGCTTCGATAACGGCTGTCAATCACATTGAATACCTGCTCCAGAGCGAATTCCGAACTTCGCTCAATTCCCAGATCATCAATAATCAGCAGACTGTATTTATTAAAGCTGTCGATGAACTGGCTTCTATCATCGGAATACATTCCGGTCAGCGTATTCAGGATTCTGGAAAAGTTGGTCATCAGAACCGGAACACATTTGTCTAACAGGGCATTTGCAATGCACCCGGCGAAAAATGATTTACCGGTTCCAACATCTCCCCAGAGAAGCAGCCCCAATGATTTCACTTTCATTTCCTCCCAATGTGCCACATAATCATGGGCTTTCTGCATTTCCGGATTGTAGCCTTTATCATTGGAAAAGTTATAATCATGCAGAGATTTATCCTGCAATCCATTGGCTTTCAGACGAGACACTTGCATGAGAAATTCCTGATGCTTGCGTTCAGCTTCTTCTTTGTTGTATTCTTCCTGCTGACAACGGCAGCGAACTGTTGGGAGAAATACTCGTTCCTTCAGTTCAATGTGGTGCTGTCTAGGAGTATGACATTTGGAGCAATAGATCAGTCCGTCAGCTTCATTCAGATATTCATCTTCCGCAAGCTCTCTCGGCTGAAATAAATCGTCCACAGTATTTGCTATTGGCTTCATAGGCTTTCGTTCTCCTTACATTCATAAGTTCGTCTGACAGGAGCAGGATGGTCTTGCAATGCCCAGCTTCGTATGGTAGCTGCATGATTGGCATATTGCTTTCCGCTGGATGCCATATATCTGGATAATTTCTCAATGTATTCCTGATAGTGGGGTACTTCGCTTTGTAAAGCTGACAACTCCTCCGCAGTCAGAAAAACATTTTGATAGGAACCATAGGCGGTGCGATTATCCTTACTCTCTGAATTTGCTCTTTTAATATTGTTCTTCTCTTTATTACTACTGGACAGTTTTCTTTCTGTTACAGAGACAGTTTTCTTTCTATCCGTAGGACAGTTTTCCGTCTGTCTGCTGGAAAGATTTCTGTCCGTCTGCGCCAGAGTTTCCGGTGGCACTCTTACATAGATACTGTTCGGAAACCCTGCGCCCTGACGTTTACGGACAATCAGATTGTCTTTTTACAGAGCAGATAGTGCGGTCTTAATGGACATTTCACTTTTGTGCATTGTTTCTGCCAGATTCTTGATGGGGAAGAAAATGAACACACGACCTTGTTCATCAGTCCAACCATCATTTTTTTGTGACAGCCTTGCTCGGTCGAGCAAAATCGTATAGAGAATTTTGGCAGTTTCATTCAGTCCATCTTTGTCCAGCAAAAATCTTGGGAATGCCATATACGGCGGTATCGGACCATCCTGTGTCAGAAATTGTGTCATGTGTTCACTTCCCTCCCGTGAGATCAGCTTGGAGAAAATTTATTCTCCAAGGAAATCCCAATCCAGTTCTGCATCTGGCTCCTGGTGTGTGACCGAAGCTGCTGCAACAGGCACTTGCGACAATCCCGCCATACAACCTGCCAGAAATATCGGAAGTGTTTTCTCCATGGCACTTTCTACAGAGGAAATAATCTGATTTACAAATCGATCCTCACGTTCTCTGGTTTCAAAGTAAGGATCATCCTGACTGCGGTAATAACGTTCAAAATACTCCACCAGAGCTACGGCTATTACATTGCTGTAGGATTTGAAATGCTGCTTGTCCATGGTCTGAAGATACTGCCATGCTTGTTTCTGTGTGTCCTTTTCTAAATTGAAGCGAAGATTTGTGCTGCGGATATTCTCGCTCATGGGTTACTCCTTCCTGCGAGGACTGGCAAAGGCGAGATATTCATAACCCTTGGCTGTCGCACAAATATCATCCAGAATAGTCACTCGGTTTTCATCATACTGTCCGAAGTGTTTGACCAGACAGCCGCCACCACCCACAATATACAGCCGCATCAGATCCGGATTGTATTCATAGCGTCTGAGCGTGGCGAAAATATCAGCCACATATCGCTTAGCTACGGAAGTGATGCAGCCCAGATATGGCTTGCTGATGTCAGCAGTTCCGAAGCGAAGTACCTGCTCAATGGTAGATTCCTCGATTTTCACGCCGAAGCTGTCCAGTACCGCATTCTTGGCGGCAATCATACATTGATTGACACCGAATTTTTCTGTCCAACAACAGCTTTCCACAGCCTTTTTGTTGTTGATATACAGAATATTCATCGTGCCGTTTCCGATGTCTGCCAGAAGATTGGTTCCCTTGAAATCTCCCAGACGGCTAACAATGGCAGGGTATCCCTGCGGGAACAGACTGCATCCGACAAAACGGATATGGTAGTCCTTGCCGTTAAAACGGAAATCCACATCCTTATTGCGGAGCAGATAGCTTCGGAAATCTTCTCTCTGTTTGCGAATCCAGGTCAGCGGAAGACCGGCAGCCAGATGAATATCTGCTTCACGGATACCATACACATTCAGTTCTCTGGCAACTGCCATCAGAGTCAGAATGTAGTAGTCCTCATCCATAGCCTTGTCTGAGATAAATTCCTTGTGACCTTCCCCGATGCGATAATAGATGCCGCCATACTCCAGAATGTTGCCAGAGAAGATTGGTTCGGTTTCATAAGCTGTCACTCCGGTAGGTGTGACTGTGTTCGCAGTCTTGATGTTGCCATAACCATGATCAACGGCAATAATTTTGATGTTGTTCAGTTCTCTCATTTGCTCTGTACCTCCTTGTGTTTGTTTGTGTTCATAAAAAATGCCCCCTTTCAGTAGATTTGCTTTGAATTAGCACCGAATTTTTTGATTTGGTGTTGTTTTCATTGCAATTTCATTCTACTGAAAGAGGGTGTAAAACTCATTGAGCGTGGATTGAGCGGAAATTGAGCAAAAAAAAGAAAAGCAGCCACACACCGTAGTGCATGACTGCTATGTATTGAACCTCTATTTTTGCTCTTTTGGTAAATAACTCTTGTCGATTGAAAGATTAACGCAAGTTGCCGCCGCAATATAGATTACTAAAATAATAATCTCTAAAACCAAGGTATTGTATGGGCGAGGATAGAAGCTTACCGCAACGCTTATGATAAATCTAATCGGGAAATAAAGTCCCAACCAAGCAGAAATCTTGTAAAACCTTCTACGGAAGTTCTTTGTTTTTTCTGTTGCACTGGACGCTTTCTTTTGGTATGCGTATTCAAAACCGCCAATAGCTGCAACAAACGGAATAAAACTCAAAAAGCCAAAGAACACATTTTGCAGAATAACCGTAGTCATAAACTGCATCAAAAGCGCCATGACTTCGAGAGTTACCAGATAGATCATAATCTGCCCAAGATTATCGTTTTGTACTTCTTTTACCTTTGGCAGGTCATTATCGCTCTGGTAATCATCATTCAGTAAGTAATCTGTGGTGACACCGAACAGCTTACCGAGTTGAAGAATGTTGCTTGCATCAGGCATCGCAGTACCCGATTCCCAACGAGAAATAGCTTGTCGTGATACATTCAGCTTTTCAGCCAAATCTTCCTGCGACATTCCATTAGATTTCCTTAATCCGATAATTTTATCTGATAGCTTCATTTGAAACCCTCCTTTGCTTTTGTGATTTCATTGTACTTAATAATACCAAGAAACTCCACCACATCAGCTTTACATCTCCGCAACATGAGTTTACATTGTTTATTTTTCAAGAATTTGCGGATCAAGGAGGAAGTCATAAATGTTCACAGTCAAAATACCATACTCATCGTAGTGCGGCTGAACGATGTCTTTGGTAACAACAATTTTCTTGAAAGAATCATCAATCTTTCTGAATGGTCTGATTTCCTGAGTACGCTTCGCTTCATCTGGCAGAGAATACGCAGACTGGATGTAGTATCTGGAAGAACCAAGATTGCATACAAAATCAACTTCAAGTTGTTTGCGGATAACCTTACCTTCTTGATCTCGTTCCGCAATCGGTATTACACCTACGTCCACGCTGTAGCCACGCATACGAAGTTCGTTATAAATTACATTCTCCATAGAATGGGTCTGCTCGAACTGACGGAAGTTGATTCTGGCATTGCGAAGTCCAAGATCGGAGAAATAATATTTCTTTGGAGTTTCGATATATGCCTTTCCTTTAATGTCATATCTTTGCGCCGATTCAATCAGGAAAGAATCCTCAAAATAATCCAGATATTTCTTAATGGTAGCGGAAGTGATTCTGGATTTCTTTACCGTCTTGAAAGTATTCTTCAGTTTTTCCGGATTGGTCAGTGAACCAATAGCAGAGGAAAGAATGTTCAGAAGATCTTCCAGTTCTCCAATGTTCTTTACCCGGTTACGTTTGGTAATATCTCGAAGATAAATTTCATTGAACAACTTCTGCAATGCAACTGCTTTATCGTTTGCTCCCTCACGAAGAACAACCAGAGGGATGCCGCCATATAGCATATATTCAGATAATCCCATGTACTTATCACCGTTGTAAACGGTCATGAACTCGACAAAGCTCAGGGGATACATATGAACTTCGTCACCACGACCGGCGAACTCGGTAGCTATATCTTTGGACAGGAGCTTTGCGTTACTTCCGGTCACAAATACATCCATATGATCTTTACGAAGATAGCCATTCAGAACAGCTTCAAAGCAATCCAACATCTGAATTTCATCAAGTAGCAGATAATACATTCCTTCACCTACGACCTTGGAACGGATATATGCCATGAACTTTTCAGGATCAACTCCACGCTTTTCCTTTTCAATCTGAATCAGGCTTTCTCCAATCAGATAAAGATCATCTGCTGAGTCAAAAGCAAAACGGATAATGTGGTCGGCATCAACACCGCTTTCCAGTAAGTGATGATAAAACAGATTATTCAATAAATAGGATTTGCCGCATCGGCGGATACCGGTAATTACCTTAATCAGTCCATTGTTTTTTCTTTTTATTAATTTATCCAGATAAAAATCTCTGCGAATCTCCATCTCAAAGTCTCCTTACGAAAGATTTTTGCAACATGTTGCACTTTTCTATTCTATTATATCCAGATAGACTTCGGAAATCAATATATCATCGGGATGTTGAAATAGATTTTTGTAACTTGTTGCATTTTTCTATTCTACAATCATATTATATGCTTTAGTAGCGGTTATTATCCCTCATTTTATTCGTATTCTTGTTAAAAAAGCAGCCATACACCGTAGTGCATGACTGCTACATATCTAAGATAAGATTTCATTAAGAAGTTTTTGATATTTTTTTCCCAAAGATACAATCATCAACTTATACCAAGTATCACGTGAAAATTCACCATTTTCGATACACCATATTTTGTAATGCAAATCTCTAGTAGCGGTATATTGATCGATAGACATTCCATCCACGCTGTCAGCATATTTCTGAACATAGTCAGTTCCACTATATTGATTCTTTGTATAATCAATATGCGTAAAAACCCCTCTCCGAGGATAATACATTCCATGCAAAAATGTTGTAATTACATGACCGGAGCTACTTTCTTTATATGGCAATGCTTCAATTTCAATATGCAAAAACTCTTCATTTGTGTTCTGATCCACCACTTTTTTTACGACCATAAGAAGCTTTGCCATCGTGTCACTATCAATATGAACAATAACTGTTTTAGTACCAGTTAGGTTACTGCCATCAAACCTGAATTGCGGACCATAGAATTTTTCAAATGCTACTCCCGTATAGTCATAATACTCAGCAGCCGGCATAGCCAGTCTTTCATCCAGACGATACAAAATGTCACAATCCGATGTATCATCATGAATTATTCTTGCAAACCCAACCATGGTATCAAAAGGATTAAGCATAGTTTTGTCCGTAAAATAATTATAGAAATAACCTTTGCCATCAAAAATCAAACCATCTTTTCTGAAGATAGCCCCATTCACCTTTGTTAATCCATATTGATTGATTGGATAAGCAAATTCTTCTTTACCGACAACGTCAGCAATATCAACCTTGCTGGGATATAAATTATCAAAAACAAATGAAACAACAATTAACGCAACCTTATTCATATCTATGTCATCAACAAATGGCGTTAATATTTTGTATTTTGCAATGGCATTGTAATAAGCATCTGAAGAAATTTCTTTCTTTGGTTTAAACATAGTAGTAGCGGCGAATAAAGCACAATTCGATTGATCATTTTCAATCATGTATTTCATCAGCTCATCTATGTCAAGTCCATTCTCTGCTATTTTCGTTTTCACGAAATCTCTGAATGGAATCATAAACGGATCAATAACGCCTCGTTCATGCTTCATTGCATAATAGAGTCCAATATATTTATGAATTGCTAATCGCTTATACATTATTTTGTTGCATTCTTCTGACTCTGCCATTTCCAAAAGAAAAAGTTCTGGTTCCATAACTATCCTCAATTCATTTTTTCTCTAACAACAGTTGTGCCAAATACACTCCCGCCTGTGCATACGTCCCAAGAAGTTCCTGCTTCTTAGTTTCAATCATATTCGGTTCAAACTCAAATACCGTTTCATAGATTTCCATTGCTTTCTGGAAATAAGAAGTTGCCTGCTGGATTTCTCCCATAGTCAGGCAGATACCACCCATTGCTTCCTGAACGCTGGCATAATCCAGACCCATATCAGAATTATATTCTTGGATCACACGGCAGAGTTTTCTTAATGCAGACAAGCCGACATCAGGCTGTCCCATATCTGTCAGCAATACAGAGCATAATTTGTAATCTGCACAACGCTGTCATGGTAACAAAGCAGACCATATTCATCCATAATTCTAATTGCCTGTTCCATATTCTCTTTGGCAAGTTCAAGTTTGCCGTTCACACGGTACATACCGCCAAGATTAGCATAAAGGTTGGAAACCAAAAGCGCATTATCTGTTGTGGCCTCTGGAATCATAGCAATGGCATCTTTCTGCATCCTAATCGCTTTATCTGCCTTCTTCTCACAAGCCGCCTGATAGCTAAGTAGCAATGCTCGATCAGATACAGAACCGACAGCCACATCTTTCAGCAACGCAGAAAGTGTATCAAGAACCAGTTCCATGCCCGGATAATAATAATAATTCTCCATATACGGGAACACATCTTCCAAGAAACGGAGATATACTGACATATCATCATTTTCAATCTGTACGATCACGGATTCGATGGTCTGGAATAGCTGCTTATAATAAGGAACTTCTTCTCCATGACGCAGACAGATCTGCTGTAAACTGTCCAGTAAGGTGTGGCAAGTTTGCACAGAAGGGCTTGTTTCTTCCATTGTCACTTCCTGCATCATTGGATGAAGGGCGATCATACGACCTTCCATTTCCTTGACAAAACCTTTTTCAATCAGATCATTGACCGTATTCATATCTCGCAGCTTCAGCCAGTTCGCAAATAATCTGTTTTGAACACCGGGCAACGGAACCAGTGCAAGGTTTCTCATAATATCTGTTTCTGCTTCTGAAAGCTGATACAGAGAGAACAATGTGTGAATGTGGTCATAATAGGTAGCCTTACGACTTTTACCGTCTTTGGAGATGCCAATGGTATCGGTAGCATCCAGAGCGGCTTTTTCTTCTCTCAGCTTCTTTAACAGGAGCATTGGTTCCATAATTCCGCTTTCCAACAAGCGGGCAGATATTTCTACCGCCAATGTATGACTGTGTACCGTTTGGATGATTTGCTCCAAAATCGGGCGATTCTTTTCAGCGTCGGAATAGAAGCAACCCATTAACTTAACCAACGCTTCTGTATCAGCGATTTCTTCCAGATTCATGGAAGTGTAATTGTCGAATCTGCTTCGGGTAGTAAACAGAATACGGCAATGATATTTCAGGATTACATCCAGAACACTGTCCTTTGCTGTTACAGTATTGAAGTTGTCAATAATCAGCAGACTGTCTGCTCTCAATTTGCGAAGATGGCGATGGTGTCTGCTGAATCTTGCATCGGCAGTTTCGTTTTCGTCTACATCATCAGCAAAGTCCAGATTTGCAATATCGTTCTTCAGATCACCGGAATAGGTGATATACATGATATTGGTGTATTCTTTGTCGTATTTCTTCGCATAGGCTTTTGCCAGTTCGCTTTTACCAATACCGGCGATACCCTGAACGAACACTTTTCCCTTTGAGCAAAGAAGCTCATGAAGCTTTTCCAACTCTGTATCACGACCGCAGAAATGACGGCATGGTCTTGGTACTTTCACATCAAAGATAAAATCACGCATCAGTGGAGAGAAAGAACCAGCTGCTAAAAGAGCTTTGTTATTGACATCACGCTTTCTGAACTCACGCTCCATACCAAAGAATAAAACAGCAGCAAGGAAATCTGCTTTGTCCCTATCTGTCTGACAAGGATAGCTTACAGTTAGTTTGTTCTTTACTTCCGGTGAAATGGTTGTATTCTGAATTAACAACGTGTGAGCATCTCCCACAGCCATAGCACTGTCATACATCAATGGCAGCACATTGTATTCTATATCAGCTGAAAGCAAATCCCTGTTTTCTTCATCCATATAAAAGGAAATGATTCGAGGGCTGATTCTTGCCTGCCCATTGAACCAACGGCAGACCTGTCCGTTATCAAAAGCAAAATCTAATGAGTCTGCATCGTCACAGAACGACGCAAAGACCTGATCCAGCAAATGCATCTGGTCAATCTTAACTTCTTCATTAAGGTTTCGGTCAACAACGGTGCGTTCGTCATTGATATATTTACGAATAATGGTGATGACTGAACTGAAATCTAAATATTCCATAGACAGCCCTCCTCCCAAAAAGTAGTCAATTTACGCTCAATTCACGCTCAATGAATCTTTGACAGATTCTTGATAAGATGATACCACGAAAGAAGTTACGCAATATCCCAATAATATTATAGCAGAAAACGCCATTTTTTGAAGTAGGAAAACCGGCGTTATATCTTTGGTATAGCGGACAACTTCTCTCTCATAGACTGAAATAACGAGGGAGGTGCGTGGTATCGCAAGAAAGAGTGCTCCAATCAATGTAATTGTCCATTATCCTAAAACCATAGAAGGTCAGCGTGAATTGGCAGAGCGTGTTGCCGGTGTCCACGCAAGCTTGGTCAATCAGCATATCAAAAAACTAAATTGTTCTTCTAAGCAGAAGGTACGGCTACTGGATGCGGTTATCAAATCCGCATCCATAGAAAAAGCAGGTGAACAAACTCCTTAAAGTTTGAACACCTGCTTTTTTCTATTCCTTTATGATGTCTTTGAAGTATTTCTCCCAAGAAATCTTGAACATCTGCTTTTCATCATTCTCCCAACATCTGAGCGTTCCCGGATCAAGATTTATCAACCGGGCAAACTGTTTCTTTTTCAAACCAAGACTTTCACGATATTCTCGTATCAGTTTTCCTTGCCCTTTATATAAGAAGCGATTGTAATCATCCAACAAATCATCCACCGGAACCCGATAGAGTGCTGCCAGCTTGTCCACGATTTCTTTCGGATAGTAATCTACATATCCAACCTCAAAGTCTATGTAATGTCCTCTGCTAATTCCAATCAAGTCAGCAACTTCTTTTTGCATCAGGCCCATATGGTGGCGGCACCAGCGGAGCCTGTCCGGTACATTTGGAATATCTTCATAGTTCTGATAGTGCTGATTGAACAGCTGCGCTTCCAATAACCTGTGAGGGGCGATCAGTCGGAAACTATGGATATACATAGGTGCATACCTTACGCAGCCGTCCAAAGTGGAGCAAAGTATATACATATTCTCGGATACCTGCGTCAAAATACGCCATTTTGGTTCTTTTCTGCTCTGAGGGGATTGATTTGGAACCATAAACGCATCCGTGAGAGGATAGCATTTTCAATACAGCGAGAGGCATAGGTGGCAAGGCGGATGCTTTTTTCGCTATCATAGGAAAGAATCGCCTTAATCAGCCCAACGATACCAATGGAAATCAGTTCCTCCGATTCTCGTTGGGCATTGTTGTATTTCTTCGCAATATGGGCGACCAGACGCAGATTATGCAGAATCAGTGTTTGCTTGGCGGATTCCTTTTCTGCATCTGTTCCGTCACGCAGGCGAAGGAGAAGCTGCTGCTCCTTCTCTTTTGCAAGGGGCTTCGGGAAGGAGCCGCCGGAAGAAAAACCACTTAGGAGCGGAACAAAAAATATGGGCAGCATAGGTAAGAAAAACACAGGCGCACCTCCGATGGAAAGGGGATACTTTATTCTATGGCAGCAGGCTATTGTCTGTGCGTGTCTGAACGGAAGTTATCCTGTCCTATTTTTGCAGGAGAGGACGAAAGTTGCGGTTGAAAGAGAAAAAAACAAGCATGAAATCGTGTATGCTTTTGAAAAGGAGGATTTTATATGGATTTGAAATTTAAGCGAAAAAATAAAACACTCATCATTCTGGTTGCAGGAGAAATTGACCATCATTCTTCTAAGGAATTACGCAGCAAAACAGAAAGTGCCTTGGAGCAAATGGGAGGAAGAAATATTATCTTCGGGTTTCAGGAGGTGACTTTCATGGACAGCGCGGGCATCGGCGTAATGATTGGCAGATACAAGCAGGTGCAGTCCTTAGGAGGGCGCATTGCCATTGCCTGCCCAAATGAAAAAATCGAGGAAATGATTCAGCTTTCGGGACTGTCTCGTTTGTTGCCGACCTTTGTTTCTCTGGATGCGGCGATTGCCTATGCGGAGGGGAGGAAATCGGATGCAGTATGAAAATGAAGCGCGGGTATTTTTTACCGCGAAATCAGAAAATGAGGGTTTTGCCCGCCTATTTGCCGCAGGCTTTCTGACGCAGCTTGACCCGACTATTTCAGAAATGACGGATGTAAAAACTGCTGTTTCCGAAGCAGTGACAAACGCCATTATTCACGGCTACGAAGAAAAAGGGGGCTTAGTGGAGCTATTTTGCGGCTATATCGGCAGGAAAATCTACATAGAGATTGCCGACACCGGCAAGGGGATTGAAAACATCGAAAGGGCGAGAGAGCCGCTCTATACCTCCAAGCCGGAGATGGAACGTTCCGGTATGGGCTTTACAATCATGGAAACCTTTATGGAAAAGGTGCGTATTGAAAGCCGTATCGGGGTAGGTACACGCATCTTCATGGAAAAAACACTGGCAAAGGAGTGATTCCATGGAGCAGACCTATGAATGGATTCGTCTGGCGCAGGCAGGAGATGCCGCGGCAAAGGACAACCTGCTACAGGAAAATTCCGGTTTAATCTGGAGCGTAGTGGGACGCTTTCGCGGACGCGGCGAGCCGGAAGACCTCTATCAGATTGGTGCAATCGGACTGCTGAAATGTATCGAAAAATTTGATTTCAGCTATGATGTGAAATTTTCTACATACGCCGTACCCATGATTCTGGGGGAGATTAAAAGATTTCTCAGAGATGACGGGACGGTGAAGGTGAGCCGCAGCCTGAAGGAGCTTGCATGGCGGGCGAAGCGCTTACAGGAAGCGGCGATGCAGGAGGAAAGCAGAGAATTATCCCTACAGGAGCTTGCAGAACGATTAGAGGTAGAAAAAGAGGAGCTGGTTTTGGCATTGGAATCTACAAAGGATGTAGAGAGCCTGTATGCTTCTGTGGACGGAAACGAAGGCACCTTACAGCTGATTGATAAGCTCACAGACAACACAGAAAACGAGAAAGTGATGGAGCGGCTTTCTTTGATGGAGGCCTTGGAGCATCTGGATGCGAAGCAGCGACAAATCATTATTCTGCGATATTTTCAGGATCGCACGCAGGCGGATGTGGCAAGGTGCATCGGCATCTCTCAGGTACAGGTTTCGCGCATTGAAAAACGGGTACTTTCCGAACTCAGAAGGCATTTACAGGAAAAGGACTAGGAAAAAGAGAGAGCATAAAATAAAAAGCATAAAAAATAGAAAACAGTGGTTTGTTTTTCTCTGACAAAGCCACTGTTTTTCTGATGCTTTAATGAATTTTTCTGCCGCATTTCGGGCAATAGGCGTATTCCTGCGAAAGCAGATAGCCGCAGTCGGGGCAATGTATTTCCTGCGCTTGTCCCATGCCTGCGATGGTTAAGTCCTCCTCGCGGAGAGTGACGCTTTCGCCATGCTCGATTGCCTTGCCCAGTTCTGCATCAATGGCATAAATAGTATGGCAGCAGTTGGAAACGGCATAATACTGCTTGCCCCACTTAAACAAAGGAATGAAAAAGAAGCTGAAGCAGGTATAGGTCATAAAAACGGAAATACTGCACAAACGTCCGCATTTTTTGCAGACTATCGTCTGCCGAAAGTGTTCAAATTCCTTTTTGCCCTGAAAAATACCGCCGATAAAAAACATAAAATCACATCCAATCGTAAGAATTTATTTTACAACTCTTGGCTAACATGATAAAATGATTTTAAATAAAATGCAACTATTTTCCTAAGGAGGGGAGTATATGAAAATTTCTCGTTTGGTTGTAAGCGCAGTTTCTTTGGCTGTTTCCGCAGCCATGCTGACACTGAGTATCATTGATTTAATTCGCAACGATGAATATTGATTTTTGCATAAGAATTGAGAAACAGGAGAAACTGTTAACAGTGATTCCGAAAAAAAGACTTGGCGGGAGAAACACAGCACTTGCATGGTTTTCTTTCGCCATAAATTTTATTTATGATTTATCCAAGGAAATATTATGTATTTTTTCGGGAAATAGGCAATTTTTTCTATTTTTTTATTGTGCAAAATATTTTTTGTGCTATACTATAGGTAATAGGACGTTTGAAATAACGCGATGCAAAAAATGTCCCACGCAAGAAATCATATTTGTTAGGAGGAATTTTTTATGGCTAAGGTTGGTATCAATGGTTTTGGCAGAATCGGTCGCCTGTTTTTCCGTGCGGCTTTGGAACGCGGCGATGTAGAAGATATCGTTGCGGTAAACGATCCCTTTATTGATGTAGATTACATGATTTATATGCTGAAATATGACTCTGCACATGGTCGTTTCAACGGCAAGCTGGAGGATAAGGACGGCAAGCTGGTTGTAAACGGACATGAGGTAACGGTTTTCAACGTAATGGATCCGAAGGAAATTCCCTGGAAGGATGCAGGTGTTGAATACGTTCTGGAATCCACAGGGCTGTTTACCACAATGGAAAAGGCGGCACAGCATTTTGAAGGCGGCGCAAAGAAGGTTATTATTTCCGCACCCTCCGCTGATGCACCTATGTTCGTTATGGGGGTAAACCACGAAACCTATACAAAGGATATGAATATTGTTTCCAACGCATCCTGCACGACAAACTGTCTGGCACCTTTGGCGAAGGTAATCAATGATAACTTCGGCATTGTAGAGGGTCTGATGACAACCGTACACTCCATCACAGCAACACAGAAAACCGTTGACGGCCCTTCCAGAAAGGACTGGAGAGGCGGACGTGCAGCGGCTACCAATATCATTCCTTCCAGTACAGGCGCGGCAAAGGCAGTAGGCAAGGTTATCCCTGCGCTGGCAGGCAAGCTGACAGGTATGTCCTTCCGTGTGCCTACGGTTGATGTATCTGTTGTAGACCTGACCTGTCGCTTGGAAAAGACTGCAACCTATGAGGAAATCAAGGATGCGGTAAAGAGAGCATGTGCAAACGAAATGAAGGGTATTATGGATTATACCGAGGATGATGTGGTTTCCACAGACTTCCTGACAGACCCTCATACCTCTATTTTCGATGCAAAGGCAGGCATTGCCCTGAATGACCACTTTGTAAAGCTGGTTTGCTGGTATGATAATGAATGGGGCTATTCCAATAAGGTTCTGGATTTGATTCAGCACATGGAAAAGGTAGATAATCAGTAAGCACTACGCAAAAAACAGTATAGAAAAGCAGACAGCCTTGGGTGTAACAGCCTGAGGCTTTTGTTTTGCAATCCTTATAAAAAAAGTCAAGCGGAAAACAGGACAAAAAATGTCCCACTTTTTTGTCCACAATCACGAAAGGGACATAAAACGTCCCACAAAAATAGATACATTGTCTAAATCATATCCCATTCCTTTCTGTATTTCCTGTATAGACTTCTGAAAAATAAAAAAATACAAAATTCTGAGTTTTTTTTCACTCTGATGTGGTAAAATGAACTGGTAAAAGTTACTGGTCATTCCTATTTTTATATATGAGAGGGGAAGAATCTAATGGCAATTAAAGTTGGCATCAATGGTTTTGGTCGTATCGGCAGAGTTGTATTCAGAGTTCTGATGCAGCGTCAGGATGAATTTGAACTTTGCGGTATTAACCTGAGAAATGCAGAACTGGATTATATGGCATATCAGTTGAAATATGACTCTATCTTCGGTCGCTTTGAAGGCGATATCGAAATCGGCGAGGACTGCCTGATTGTAAACGGTCAGAAAATCCACGTTTTCAGTGAAAGCGATGCTTCTCTGATTGAGTGGGCAAACTGTGGTGCAGAATACATCATCGAATCCACAGGTGCGTTCAATACAATGGAAAAGGCTTCTCTGCACAAAATTGGCGGCGCAAAGAAGGTTATCCTGACAGCACCCGCTAAGGATGAGGTTACACCTACCTTTGTTGTTGGCGTAAACCACCAGACATACAGAAAGGACATGGATATCGTTTCCAATGCATCCTGTACAACAAACTGCCTGGCACCTCTGGTTAAAATCGTAAATGACGCGTTCGGTATCGAACAGGGTCTGATGAGCACTATTCACTCCGCAACTGCAAAACAGAAGGCTGTTGACGCGCGTGCAGGACGTGACTGGAGAACCGGTCGTTCCGTATTCAACAACATCATTCCTTCCACAACAGGCGCTGCAAAGGCAGTAGGTCGTGTAATTCCCGAACTGAAGGGCAAAATGACAGGTATGTCCTTCCGCGTACCTACAAATGATGTATCTGTTGTTGACCTGACAGCAAGACTGAAAACTCCTGCTACATACGAACAGATTTGTGAAAAGGTAAAAGAAGCATCTGAAACCTACATGAAGGGTATCGTAAGATACACAGAGGATGAGGTTGTTTCCTCCGATATGCTGGGTGAATCCAATACCTGTATCTTCGACGCAAAAGCAGGTATCATTCTGGATGATAACTTTGTAAAACTGATTGCTTGGTACGATAATGAATGGGGTTACTCCAATAAGGTTGTTGACCTGATTGCACACATGTACGAAGTAGACCACAGATAATCAAAAAAGAAAACACAAAAAAGCCTTGGTTCTGAAAGATGATCCAAGGCTTTTTATATTCATTTGTAAATTCTGATAAGTAAATCAAGGGGTATCTACCATGCGGTAGCCGATGCCGACCTCAGTAAAGATATATTCGGGGGAGGCAGGGTTTTTCTCCAGCTTTCTACGGATATTCGCCATATTTACGCGCAGAATCTGGTTATCCTTTACAGCATAAGGCCCCCAAAGCTCCGTGATGATGTAATCGTATGTAAGCACGCGTCCGGCGCTTTTTGCCAGTAAGGAAACGATTTTAAATTCAATCTGCGTCAAATGAACATCCTTGCCATCTACAGTGATTTTACGCTTATCGAAATCAATCGTCAGCCCCTTGGTAGAGAATACATCATTATTTACTGCACCGCCGTTGTTTTTTGCACTGTGACGCAAGGCGGTACGGATACGCGCCAGCAGCTCAGATGTGCCGAAGGGCTTGGAAATATAATCATCTGCGCCCAAATCCAAGGCTTCTACCTTATCGGATTCCTCCCCGCGAGCAGAAACGACGATAACAGGAACGGCAGACCATTCTCTGATTTTTTTCAGAATTTCAATCCCATCCATATCCGGCAAACCCAAATCCAGAAGAATCAAATCGGGGCAATGGGAGGGTATCATGGAAAGTGCCTGTCCTGCTGTTTTTGCAAGCAGAGGCGCATAGGCATTTGCCTTCAGCGTGGTTGCAATGAAGTTGCTGATGGCATCCTCATCTTCGATAATCATGATTTTAATTTTATTGGGCATAATCAGATTCTCCTTTCATTGGCAGAACAAAGGTGAAGCTTGCGCCGCCGTTCAAATTATTTTTTGCAAAAATTTTACCGTCATGGGCAAGAATAATCGATTTACAGATAGATAGACCAATGCCGATTCCTCTGGAAGAATCACTTGAGCCATGCTGGGTTTTTCCGTCAAAAATATCAGGGATACGGGAGGGATCAATTCCCTTGCCGTTGTCTGATATGGTAAAGACTGCGCCGCTTTTTTTTCTGGATACCTTTACACCAATCGGCGCGGTACTGCCGGAATGGCGAATGGCATTTTCCATCAGATTGATGAGTACCTGTTCGATCAGGGTGGCATCCATGGGAACAATCAGCATTTCCTCCGGAACAGAAACATTTACAACGGAATCGGGAAAACGCTTGCGAATCCGACCGACAGCCTCACCTACAATTTCTTCTATGATTTCATCCTGCTTTTTCAGATTGGTTGTGCCGCCTGTAATTTTCGTAACAGAAAGCAGATTTTCCACCATGTGAATCAACCATTCTGCATCATGCTGGATATCCATTAGCATTCTTCTGGAATCCTCAGAGGCAATCTGTGTGCCGTTTTCCAAAAGGGTGGTTGCGGCACCTATGATGCCCGTTAGGGGCGTGCGCAAATCATGCGAAACTGCACGCAAAAGGTTGCTCCGCATTTTTTCCTTTTCTGTTTCCAGAAGGATTTCCTGCGCTTTTTTTCGTGCCTGCTGTCTTTGCAGTGCCAGAATAGTCTGCGAAATCATTACGTTGATGAAACTGAAGGTATCGTCAATCAGAAGCTTGGTTTCATCAAAAAGGAAACCGACCACGCCATAAATTTTATCCTCCGTGATGATAGGGAAGTAGGTTCCCTTACAGTTCTGCGTACCGTCTTCGATTTCCGCGCCGACGGGATTCTGCGTATCATAGGCTCTCTGTGCAACCTGTTTTTCCAGAAAGCTATACAGAATCCGTTCATCCTCATCTCTCAGGGTACAGATGGACTGCTTGAGAGGCTTTAGCGGTTGATCTACATAGAGAATGACGCTGCACTGGTTTGTTTCAGAAAAATATTTTGCGGAAATATCAATAATCGTGTCCACATCGCTGGCAGAAAGAATTGCCTTACTCATTTCCGTCAGCGTTTCCGCACGCTTTTTGCCTGCCGCGGAAAGCAATGCCGCCATTTTTACCTTTGCCGTAACAAAGCTGGTTAAAATCGACATCAGAAGCATGATGGAAAAGGTGATGGGGTACCCTGTAATGGAAAAATTCAGGGCGAAATAGGGGAAGGTAAAGAAGAAATTTACCCCGATAACGCCGCCGATTGAAGCAATGACACCCCAGAAATAGCCGCTGGTCATATAGGAAATTAAAGCGACCGCCAGCATATATACGCCGAAGATATTTTCATTTAAAACCTCTGCACCGTTTAAGCAGAGCGCAAGGCAGGTTGCCACCAGATAGACCGCAGCGGTGCGGATGAAATCCTGAAACAATGCAGCTGCATTGAAATTATTTAAGGTTCGTTTGATTCTTTTTTTCATAAATTCTACTCCAGTTTTTTCATATATTTTCAAATAAAATTCTGAACTCCTTTGTTTTTCCTTCCTATTATACAACATTTTTTCAAGAAAAGGAATTGAGAAGTAATATTTATTTGGAAATGGTTTCCATGCTATATCAAAAAGTGTTGGAAAAGAAGGGAATTACGCATTGCAAAGCGGAAATGCCTTTGTTATAATAAAAAAAATATACCTTGACGATAGAAGAAGGAGAAATTTGCAAATGAAAAAACCTTTTGTTACATTAGAACAGGCGAAGAAAATCATCGAAACATACCCTACACCCTTCCATATTTACGATGAAAAGGGTATCCGCGAAAATGCGAGGAAGGTAAATGCCGCATTTTCCTGGAATAAAGGGTTCAGAGAATATTTTGCGGTAAAGGCAACCCCCACACCCGCTATCCTGCAGATTTTGAAGGAGGAGGGTTGCGGTGCGGACTGCTCCTCTTACACAGAGCTGCTGCTGGCGGATGCTGTTGGGCAAAAGGGAGAGGATATTATGTTTTCCTCCAACGTAACCCCGGCGGAGGATTTCATCAAAGCGGCAGAGTTAGGCGCAATTATCAACTTTGATGATATTACCCATATTCCGTTTTTTGAAAAGCTTGCAAAAATTCCTGAAACGGTTTCCTGCCGTTATAACCCCGGCGGCGTATTTCAGGTAAGCAACAGCATTATGGACAACCCAGGTGATGCAAAATACGGCATGACAAAGGAACAGCTGAAGGAAGCCTTCAAGCTGTTGAAGGAAAAGGGCGCAAAGCACTTTGGAATTCACGCCTTTCTGGCAAGCAATACAAAATCCAATGATTATTATCCTATGCTAGCGAAGATTATTTTTGAACTGGCTGTGGAGTTGAAAAACGAGCTGAATATTCATATTGCATTTATCAACCTTTCCGGTGGGGTCGGCGTTCCTTACGAACCCGATGAATTTGAATGTGACATCATGGCAATCGGCGAAGGGGTAAGAAGGGTATACGAAGAAGTTCTGACACCGGCAGGCATGGGCGATGTTGCCATCTTTACCGAAATGGGACGCTTTATGCTGGCTCCCTACGGCGCACTGATTGCAACTGCCATCCATGAAAAGCATACCTATAAGGAATACATCGGACTGGATGCCTGCGCGGCAAATCTGATGCGTCCTGCTATGTACGGCTCCTATCACCATATTACTGTTCTGGGGAAGGAAAACGCACCCTGCGACCATAAATATGACGTAACAGGCGGTCTGTGCGAAAATAACGATAAATTTGCAATCGACCGTATGCTGCCGAAAATTGATATGGGCGATATTCTCTATATCCACGATACCGGCGCACATGGTCATGCAATGGGCTATAACTATAACGGTAAGCTGCGCTCCGCAGAGCTGCTTCTGAAGGAGGACGGCAGTGTGGAAATGATTCGCAGAGCCGAAACACCTGCTGATTATTTCGCAACATTGGATTTTACAGGCTTATAATAATTGAAGCACGAAAGAAAAGCAGGGTCGAAAGACTCTGCTTTTTGTGCCTATGGAAAGGGGCAGAGCATGAACGGTATTTTGTATATGGATGTATCTGTTTTTGAGGATGTTCTGTTATATGAAAAAGGGAAAACACTGCTTTCCGCAGAACGTAGGATGTATATTGAAAAGCTGAAAAATCCGAAGACGGCAAGACTCTCTTTGGGTGCAGGTGTGCTGTTGTTTTTTGCTTTGCAGAAATGCAATTATACAGAGCAGCTAGAGAAAATCAAAAAAACACCCTTGGGAAAGCCATATTTGAAGGGAATTGATTTTCAGTTCAACCTGTCTCATTCGGGAACGTATGCGCTTTGTGCCTACAGCAACAGGAATATCGGCGCGGATTTACAGCAGATGAAAGAGAAGCTTCCCGAAAAAACCGAAAAAATCTTATCGAAGGACGAAACATCTTTTCTGGCAAAATTTACGCAGCCGGAACAAACACAGCTGTTTTATCGACTTTGGGCAAGAAAGGAAAGCCTTATTAAATGGGATGGCAGGGGACTTCGCTTGCCCTTGCAGGAAATTTCTTTTATCAAAAACGGAACCCTGACAGACATCCTGGAATGGGAGGATAAGACCTTATATTTCAAGGAATATCCGAAAATCAACGAGAACTACGCTGCTTGCATCTGTAAAGAGGGCGCGGATTTTGCGCTGAATGCAGAGGAAATAACTGCAGAAATGTTAAAAATTTTTTAAAAATATGAATTTTCGTTGAAATATTTCAGATAAATCCTTATAATAAGAGGATAAAGATTGAAAATATGAGGTTATAATATGAAAAAATTTAAAAAATTCGTCTGCGCTGCCTTGGTTGCGGCAGTTTCGGCGTGCGCCGTTCCAACGTATCAGGCAGATGCAGCTTCAATTTCACAATTACAGCAAAAACGCCAAAATCTGGCATCCAGTACAAAAAAAGCAAAACAGGAAATTGCAAATATCAAAAATAAAAAGCTTTCCGCCGAACAGGAAATGGAAGCAATGGATAAGGTTTTGACCAGCATTCAGGCAGAACTGGATGAAGCAACAGAAGATTTGAATATTCTGACAAAGCAGTTGGAAGAAGCCGAAAAAGCTTTGCAGGAGGCAACGGAAAAACGAGATGCGCAGTTTGCATTACTGGGCAGCCGTATGCGTTTCCTGCAACAGAAGGGCTCCAGCGGCTATCTGGAAATCCTTTTTGATGCACAGAGCTTTTCTGATTTGTTCCTTCGTATGCAATATGTAAACGATATCATGGGCTACGATAAGGAAATTCTGGAGGAACTGGAAGAAACCCAAAGAACGATTGAGAAAAAGAAAAAAGAGATTGAAAAGAATAAGGCTGAGCAGGAAGAGGTTGTTAAGCTGCAAAAAGAAAAGCTTGCCGAGCAGCAGGAAATTGTAAACGAAAAGAAAGCCTTGGTTGCATCCTATCAGAACGATCTCTCGAAATATGAACAGATGGTTGCAGCAAATGAAAAGGCGGATAAAGCCGTTTTGAACCAGATTGCGAAGCAGCAGCAGCAGAGCAAGAGCAGCGGTAGCAGTTCTAAGGTATATTATACCGGAAACGGCTCTCTGGGTTGGCCTGTTCCCGGGCGTACCACTGTCAGCAGCGGCTTTGTCACTCGTACCAGCCCGATTACCGGTAGAACAGAATCCCACAGCGGTCTGGATATTCCTGCACCTTATGGTACAGCGATTGTTGCGGCAGAGGCGGGTAAGGTTACATATTCCGGCTGGATGAATGGGTATGGGAATACCATTATCATCGACCATGGTGGTGGATTGAGTACATTGTACGGACATAATTCCTCTCTGGTTGCAAGAGTAGGACAGGTTGTCAGCCGCGGTCAGACCGTAGCAAAATGCGGCAGCACCGGTTGGTCTACTGGGAACCATTGTCATTTCTCCGTATTGAAAAACGGCGCGTATGTAAATCCCAGAAACTACTTATAAGAAATAAACAGGCAGGGTGATATCAAAAAGGGTATCATCCTGTTTTTTATTGCAAAGAAATAAGATTAACCATAATTTTATTATGTAAATAAAATATTGCTATAGCAGCTGTCAAGTCTCAAATAATATCAATATTTTCGTAAAAGTATCGTTTTGCGAATAAATACAGATTTCCCCTTTTCCATGAATATCAAGCCACTTCTTACAGATTATCATATTTTTGCTATAGCAAAAAGTGTCTGCAAAAAATATTTCACAGACACTTTCTTCCTATTTCATTTCTTTTGTTTCAAATCAGTTTTTAGTTTTAAATTAAAGATTCTATTCTTGTAAACTGATTTTCGTTTTCCTTGATTTTCTGTTCCTTACCGATGCTGCATACGTTTTCGCAATCGACACACCGCAGCAAATCTGCGCAGTCACGAATATCCGCAGCGGTTGTCTGTAGGATTTCAGTGCGTTCCTGCAGAAAATCCGCATCCGTCAGCTGTTTATAAAATCTGCCGATGGCATGATTCAGCTGCTCCATATTCGTTTTCGGCTGATCCAGCGTGTTAATTGTCCCAAGGATATATTTTATCATTTCCCGTTTATCCGCATCAAAATGTTCGATTTGCTGCGCAAGTCCCTTGAAAATATCATAGGTTTCCGTCAGTCTGGGGTCTCTGTAGGAATAAAAATAACTGAAACCGCTCCGCATAAACTGACAGCCACAGCCATACGCGCCGCCTTGTACGCGCACCTGATTCCAGAGATATTCCAGATTGATAATGGTTTTCAATACCTGATATTTCCCATGATATGCCAACCCGTTCTTCTGATAATCAAAGGAAGTTGTGTTGTATAACACGCCGCCTGCATTGGCGAAGGCTGCCCTTTCGGGTTTCAAATCAAAATTGTATACAAAATGCTTTTGTTCCTTCGCAGGTAATTTCTGACGGAAGGTGTCGATTTTTGTCTGTACAACCGCCCTTTCACTCTCCTCACAGCCCAGAGCAACCTCCAGATTCCGCTGTGTAAAGAGAAGATCTGCCGTTTTTTTCAGCTTCGCAATGACAGGTGCTGCATCCTGCTCCAACTGTGCATCTATCTCGCAGAGGAATCGATAATAGCGGATGCCGCTTGTGATATCCTCAATACGCAGTGCCGGAAAGAGATTGCTGCCGCCGTAGAAAATTGCAAAATAATGGGACTGATTCAGCAGTTCATTTTCCCCTTTGATTTTCGCGGATTTCACGATTTTTTTCATACTTTCTACTACATCATATTTTGTGTGGAAAAGAATTTCCTCTGTCATGGCAATCGCAGCATCCAAATCCTCTTTGAGCAGCTTTTCCTTTACGGTCACAAAAGCGCGATAATCCGCCGCGTGGCTATTATAGGTATTGTTATGCAAAGAAAAATCACCGAAAATCTGGTTTTTCACGGTTGCCAGTGTCTGGAAGGAATATTTTTCCGTATCCAGCTTGCCAAGAAGTTCTGTCAGAAGCCCTGTATACGGTAACAATTCCTGTGGCACGGCAGAGATATCAAACATCAGCTTAAGATACAGAATCCCATTGCTTTCCAGCGGCACATGCAGAAATTTTGCGGCTGTATCCGCATTATACGGCACAAGCTGCGGCTTTTTATCAATCTCAGAAATTTCCAGTAATGGAATCTGCGCCAGAATTTCAGGTGTATCTGCCTTTGTCTGGAATTGCTCCAGTTTTTTGGAATCCTCTTTGATTTCCGCAAGGTCTGCGTAGGTCATAGCAGATTTTCGTTCAGCCATCTTTTCTGCAAAAGCCTGCGCATCCTTCTGCGCCTTTCCCTTTTCGGGAGTAAAAACAAGATATGTTTTTTCTTCATTGTGCAGAAAAACCTCTGTCAGCAACCGTTCAAAGTATCCCTCGTCCTTTTTCAGCCGCTCAATCACAGATAACAGCCGTAGGCTATCACAGGGGTCATCGCCATGCAGCCAACGCTTCATCAATCTGGTTGCATAAATCAGTCCCTTCGGCGTAGAGCCGTAATCCTCCTCACGCAGCAGGAAATCAAATTTTCGTAAAGCACCCTTGACTAAATCCACAGGCAGACCTTCTGTAGCCAGACGCTTCCATTCTGCATCAATGATTCTGATAAAGGCATCCGCCTGTTTCACATCCGCATTTTTTGCAATGATACTGAATACCATTTCATAGGTTGAGGAATCAAACCATCCCTCTGTTTCCTGACAAATGCCTGCATCCAACAGAGCTGTTTTTAAGGGAGACGCATTCGTTTCCAGCAGAATATAGGAAAGAATCTGCAATGCCATCACACGCTCAGGGTCTGTGCATTTGCCCGCCTTTATGCTGTAGGCAAGGAAGGAACCGCCCTCTTCGCCCTCCTCCGCCGCAGGGTAGGTTTCATGCAGCAGCTTTCCCTTCTGCACACACTCCGTTTCTGTAATCACGGGCAAGGCATCACTTTTTTCAAAGCCATCCAGATAGTCCTCACTGATATGCTGCAAGCATGCCATCGGTTCCATATCTCCGTAAAGATAGAAATACGCATTGGAAGGATGATAATACTTCCGGTGGAAATTCAAAAAGCTTTCATAGGTCAGATCGGGAATGGCAGCAGGCAGCCCACCGGATTCATAGCCATAGGTGGTTTTACCGAAAATTGAGCGGGAAATTGCACCACTCAGCAGGCTTTCCGGATCAGAAAGCGCACCCTTCATTTCGTTATAAACAACACCCGTTACATCTAGTGTGTTTTTCTCTTCATTCAGAAGATAACGCCAGCCCTCCTGCCGGAAAATCTCTTTTTTCTCATAAATCTTCGGAAAGAAAACCGCATCCAGATACACATCCATCAGATTATGAAAATCCTTTTCATTGCAGCTTGCAACAGGATACATCGTCTTATCCGCATAGGTCATGGCATTGAGGAAGGTATTCAGAGACCCCTTCGCCAGTTCATTAAAGGGGTCCTTTGCTTCATACTTTCGCGAACCGCAAAGCACGGAATGTTCCAGAATATGCGGCGTACCACAGTCATTTTCAGGCGGCGTTTTGAATGCCACATTAAAAACCTTATTGTGATCCGCATTTTTCAGATATAATAAGCGCGCACCGCTCTTTTCATGAGAAAAAAGATACGCTGTGCTGTGAATATCGTTGATTTCTTCGATTTTCTGTAACCGAAACCCAAAATAAATCTCATTTTGCTTGAATTCTGCCATAAAGCACCTCCTTGATTTTGCTTTTATTGTACCATGTTTGCAGGGGAAGAGAACAGCTGCGAAGCAAATATTTTCTTCCGCAAGGCATGGTATGAGCAGGCTCTGCCTGTGCGAATTGTAGAATTTGCTGTGAAAACAGCAGATAGACGCTGTAAGCGGCTAACCCACGGACAAATCCGTGGGTATTATACCACAAAAAGGACGGGATTTCTCCCGTCCTCTGAATTTTTGTATTCTGATTATTTGAAGTATCTGTTATACAGACCCAGGAATGCTTTGCCGTGTCTTGCTTCGTCACGCGCCATTTCATGTACTGTGTCATGGATTGCATCCAGATTTGCAGCCTTTGCTCTCTTAGCCAGGTCAAATTTACCTGCTGTTGCGCCGTTTTCAGCGTCAATTCTCAGTTCCAGATTCTTCTTTGTGGAATCTGTTACTACTTCACCCAGCAGCTCTGCAAATTTTGCAGCATGTTCAGCTTCTTCAAAAGCAGCCTTCTCCCAGTACAGACCGATTTCAGGATAGCCTTCTCTGTGTGCCACTCTTGCCATTGCCAGATACATACCAACCTCAGTACATTCACCTTCAAAGTTTGCTCTCAGGTCAGCCATGATATCTTCGCTTGCGCCCTGTGCAACGCCTACAACGTGTTCAGCAGCCCATTCCAATTCGCCGTCCTTCTGTTCTACGAACTTATCTGCGCCAGCATGGCAAATAGGACATTCTGCGGGAGCGGAATCGCCAACATGAACATAACCACATACGGAACATACAAATTTTTTCATAACTTTTTCCTCCTTGAAATCTCTCTTTTATTGTTTTCTATTTAAATTGATAAATTATTGTTATCTGATAATCATTATAAATTAGAAGTCTGTATTTGTCAACACCAAATTGAAAAAAAATATAAAAAATTTGAATTTTCTTCGGAATATAAAAAAGCCGAAGTATATTTCAACTCCGACTCATTTTATTCTGCTTCTTATGCTTCCTCTTTGCCCCAGATACCCTTTTCTTCACGCAAATCTCTGGTGCTGATAAGATATTTTTCAATCATTTTTACAGGGTTATAGGAACGTTTCGCCTTACGCATCCCTTCAATGCCCATGTCCTCTTCTCTGTTAATCAGTTCCACATCCTCACATTCATGCAAAACATACTGCTGATTGATAATCGGGAAGATACCGTCATACTCTGTATCCCCTTTTTCAATATGAATCAGCTGCATCTGCGGATGCAGGCGCTCACCAATCGTAAAAGCGCACAACTTTCCGTCAATATAAATCGTACCGCCTGTCAGTCCCAGCGCATCCATATTCTGTAATGCCAATTCAACAGAGCGTCTTTCGTCCGCCATTTCCTGCGCATCCTCGCCTGTTTTCTCATCCATCCAATGGTCATATAACGCTATGCAGTCTGCAATCATGCTTTTGTCAAGCCTTCTGTATTCATAATCAGGATATTTCGACAGAAATTTATTGATATGATTTCGTTTGCCGTGCAGCTTTTTCCCTTTCAATGTTGCGAGGCTTTCTCTGGTATATACATAATCCCATGCAATATCGGTTGGCATGGAGAATAATTCAGGGCATGCCGTCAGCATTTTATCCTTAAACACAGTCCAGACGGAACGATAGGTCGGCTCCACGCCGCGCTTTTTCATATAATCAATCCCCTCGTAAACTGCTTTGCGATAATCTACTTCTACGCCGTATTTGGGGATAGGTGCCCAGAGGAATACGGGAACTCCCTTAAATTCCAGCTTGATATACAGCACATTATTTTTCTCTGCATATTCCATTTTCCCATCTGCGCCCCAGATAAAGAGATTTGCAAAGGAAAGATCGGAGCACTGTAGATTCCAAGGCTTTGTGTAGGAATCAATCAGCGCTTTGTCCTCTAATGCGAAGGGCTTGAACATCAGTTCAGCGGTTTCTGCTGCATTGTTTTTTGTTTCTTCTATTGTCTTATTTTTTTCACATTCCAAACATCTTGGCATAAGGCCTGCCTCCATTTTTAATATTCATCTATAATATAACACTTTTGTTTCGGAAGAAAAGCATCCAATTCCTTGTATTTTTCTTCATCGAAAATTTTCAATTCATTTCTTATTTCAGCAAAGGAATGATATCCCACCAGCACCTGTAACAGATGCCCTGCGGAAATTTCAAAAACAGGAGTTTCCGCGGAGGGCTCCCCTTGAAAATTAAATATACCATTATTTTCAGAAATGACAGCATCCGTCAGGCGGAACGCATACGGCAGCTCAAGCTGCAACGCCTGCAGCAGTGCAGACGCATTGCAAAGTCCCATCACGCCCTTCTGTTTCCTCTCGGTTTTTGCAAAGGGAAGTTTCATCTCAGGCGGCAGCTTTGCAGAAAATACCAGACCATCTGCTTCCTTGCGCAGCCCTTCCATTAGCATGGGATAGCATTTCTCATCAGCAACCGCTTCCACGCAGGTTAGCTCCGTTTCTGTCTTATAATAAAAAGCATAGCCCTTTATCTCGTTATTTCTAATATATGCAGCACATTTCCCCCCGTCCGCAGCATAATCTGCCGCTTTACGCAGGAAATCCTCTTTGGTGCGCAAAACCATACCGCTGTATTTTTTAGCAAATGCTGTATAAAGCGGAAATAACGAATCCAATTCTGTAACAGGAGCAAGCGTTACATTTCCTTTTGTTGCATGCATACCGTCGTAGGTCAGATACGCTGCATCCGCAACAGGGAAATGCCCGAAGGGAAAATAGCTCTGCAAAACCGCAGGTGTGTGTGGTGCAACCAGACAACCCTTTTCGCGCAGAAGCTTCATTTCATAGGTGAAAATCTGCCCCATGTAGCCCTTTTTTCTATAATCCGGATGGGTAGAAACACCACAGAGCATCGCTCCCGGAATTTCCCTTCCGCGTATCCAAAGCATATACGGAAACGCCTGCATACAACTGACAATTTTGCCCTCCGTTTCCAGAACAACAGAATAATCAGGCGCAAAGCGGTTTACGAAAAACCAATCGCAAAAGGCATCGCTGTCACCAAAGCAGATTTTCCAAAGATCATAAAACGCTTTTTTATCTTCCGCTTTCGCAATTCTGACAGCTGTCATAAATTCGCACTCTCCTTATCCTATCTTTCCTCTATGTCTTATTCTTTTTTATTATAACGCGCAAAAGCATAAAAAACAACCGATAATTATTATTATTTAACAGTAAATTTTATATTTTTTTTGTACACTGTAACGAAAATACAGACCTATTTCATCTGTTTCAACCCTTCCGCCCATATTTTTTTGAAGGCAGAAGGCAGTGCATACTGTGCTTCAGCTTCTTCTCTTGTCAACCAAAGCAAATCGGATTCTGTTTTTTTTGTTACCCTTACGAAATAGCAGTCCATGTGCCATTCCACATGCGTAAAAATATGCTTTTGCCCCTTCATAGGAAGCAGCTCAGCCTCTAAAATGCCCATTTTCTGCAATGTAATAGGCGGCGCGATGTCTCTCTGTCCGTTCGGCAGCTCCCAAAGTCCCGAAAGCAAGCCATTTTTCGGGCGTTTGCCAATCGCAATTTTCTCCCCATCTACGCAGAAAAATACGTTCAGATATTCTAATGTACGCGGTTTTTTCTCCGCCTTTACGGGATACACTGCTGTCTGATTTTTGCAATATGCCATGCAGCTCGCCCGAACAGGACATACGCTGCACTTCGGCGCGCCGTTCGGCAGACAAACCATTGCGCCAAGCTCCATCAATGCCTGATTCAAATCCCCAGCACACTCCTGCGGCATGATTTCTGCAAGACGGCTTTCCCATTCTTTTTTTGTTATTTGTAAGGAAATATCCGATGCATCTGCTGTAATGCGCGACATTACACGCAGAACATTCCCATCTACCGCAGGAATCGGCAGACCAAACGCAATCGAGCCGACCGCTCCTGCCGTATAAGGCCCAATGCCCTTGAGCGAAAGCAAATCCTTTTGATTTGCAGGAAACACGCCGCCGAAATCTTCCATAATCTGTATCGCCGCCTTCTGCATATTGCGGACACGGCTGTAATACCCCAGACCTTCCCAAAGCTTGAGAATCACTTCCTCATCCGCATTCGCTAAATCCTTTACAGTCGGCAGGGTCTGCAAAAAGCGTATATAATACGGCTTGACCGTCTCAACTCTCGTCTGCTGGAGCATAATTTCCGAAACCCATACAGCGTATGGGTCTTTTGTTTGTCGCCATGGCAAATCTCTTTTATTTTCCCGAAACCACCGAATCAACGGTTCAACAATTTCTTTCAAATCTTTCATAGTTCCACCTCTGTTTTTATCTCCAAAAAAATGAGGAAGGTGTGATACCTCCCTCATTTTTCATCATCTTTGTTTAAATACCTTTAAATAAATCGGAATCAGCATTCCGCCGACGGCATTCCCCAATGTCATCACCAGAACGACAACAAAGCAATGTGCGCTCCATGTTCCGGATAAGCTGAAATAGAACATATTCGCGATAACGTGCTCGAAGCCGCTCAGGATAAATACCATAACGGGAACGAAAACACCAATAAACCGCAGGGTTGAGCCCTGCACATTGCGAAAGCAATCCACCGCAATAAACATCAGCATGCCGCAGAAGACCGCAAGCAGAAAAATACTTGTGAAATCATCCGACAGCTTCACTTCAGCCATGCCCGCAACCCGTTCAGCCATTCCCTCATAAATACGGCTGTTTCGTACCATTGTTGCTGTAATCCATGTGCCAACAAGGTTCCCCAACCAAGTGACCACCAGCTCAATGAGATACACAGGCTTGTTGAAGGGCGTGTAGCCAACCTTCCCGGTAAACAGATGCAGCTGAAACACCACGATGGTAAATAAACCGATGGCGAATAAAAAACTGCCGACTACCGGATTTGACTGCGAAAGGAACACGGTTCCCCCCATGCCAATCAGCATACCTGCCAGGATTGCAGAAAAAAATTGCCTTACTCTTTCCATAAAAACCCTCCTTATTCAGTTGTATAAAAACTTTTCATCTGTCCTTTTATTCTACAAGCTATGACTTTTTCTGTCAATCCTTTTTGTTTCTCTTCTCTTGTTCTATGATAGATACATTCCCCTTGCGGCGTGTTCTCTGCTGTGCTAAAATAAAGGGGCAAAATAAATATCTCTATATTTTAAGGAGGTTTTTGTATGAATCAAGAACTTTTAGAAAAATGCAAAAATGCTGATCTGCTGAAGGAAGTTGCAGAAGGCAAGGAAGTTGTATGGATTAACGAAAATCTGGAAAAAACTGAGGATGCAATGGCAAAAATCAATATCACAATGGCGAATATTGATGATGCAGAGGCAAGACTGGCGCGTTTTGCACCTTTCTTAATGAAGAAATTTCCTGAAACCATCCCCACAAATGGGTTGATTGAATCTCCTCTGACCTATATTCCCAATATGCAGAAAAAGCTGGAGGAGCATTATGACACAAAAATCCCCGGCAAAATGTTCTTAAAGCAGGACAGCCATCTGGCAATCTCCGGCTCCGTAAAGGCTCGCGGCGGTATCTATGAGGTGCTGAAGCATGCAGAGGATTTGGCTCTGGAACATGGTATGCTCAAGAAGGATGATGACTATAGCGTATTCGCTTCTGATGAATTCAAAGAATTTTTCAGCAAATTCAAAATTCAGGTTGGCTCCACAGGCAATTTGGGTATGTCTATCGGTATCATGAGTGCGGCTCTGGGCTTCCATGTAATCGTACATATGTCCGCAGATGCAAAGCAGTGGAAGAAAGACCTGCTTCGCCAGAGAGGTGCAGAGGTTGTGGAATATGCGGATGACTACAGCAAGGCAGTTGAGGTTGGGCGTAAAAATTCCGATGCCGATCCCAATAGCTACTTCGTTGATGATGAAAACTCCGTAACGCTGTTCCTTGGCTATGCGGTAGCGGCAAAGCGTATCGTAAAGCAGTTTGCAGAAAAGAATATCATTGTGGATGCAGAGCATCCTCTGTTCGTTTATATTCCCTGCGGCGTTGGCGGCGCACCCGGCGGTGTTGCTTTCGGCTTTAAAAAGCTTTTCGGAGATAATGTGCATGTATTCTTTACCGAACCTACACAGGCACCCTGCATGTTAGTCGGCATGGCATCCGGTCTGCAAAACAAAGTCTGCGTAAAAGATTTCGGTCTTTCCGGTCTGACCCATGCAGACGGTCTGGCAGTTGGCCGTCCTTCCGGCTTTGTCGGCGGCGTGATGGAGCATCTGCTTTCCGGCGAGATGTCTCTGGAGGACTATCATATTTATGACCTGATGCGTGATCTGGTTGCAACAGAGGATATCTTTATTGAACCCTCTGCTTGTGCATCCTTCTGGGGCCCTATCATGCTGAAGGATGAAAAGGTACAGGCTTATATCAAGAAAATGGGTCTGGAGGATAAAATGGCAAACGCAACACATATCCCTTGGGCAACAGGCGGCAGCCTTGTTCCGCAGGATATCCGCGAAGAATATATGCATACACATTTGAAATAAAATTATATAAAGCATAGCAAAAAAGGCGAGTAAGAAATAAATTGTTTCTCCCTCGCCTTTTTTGCTATGCTTTTTTAGTTTATTATTTTACAATCAGATTGATGATTTTGCCGGGAACGTAAATTTCCTTCACAACTGTTTTACCTTCCAGTCTGGATGCCAGTGCTTCTTTTGCCTGTGCAATCGCTTCTTCCTTGGAGACATTTATTGCAACCTGCATTTTACCTCTCAGCTTGCCGCCAATCTGCAATGCGATTTCTACACTGTCCTGAACCAGCTTGCTTTCGTCAGCTTCGGGCCAGCCTGCTTCGAATACTGTATTTTCATGACCCAGTTCGTGCCACATTTCTTCTGCAATATGGGGTGCGAAGGGAGCGAGCATAACAGTCAATGTTTCCAGAGTGGACTTGGACAGACTGCCTTCCTTCTTCGCTACATCCATCAGTTTATTTGTGGATTCCATGAAGGTGGAAACGATAGTATTCATTGCCAGAGATTCCACACGCTTTGTAACATCTGCAATCATCTTGTTTACGATATATTCTTCATCCTTGGAAGGAGCCTTATCAGAAGCTTTATTTGCATAAACCATCTTCCATACTCTGTTCAGGAAACGGAATACACCGTCGATACCGCTGTCATCCCAGTCGCAGTCCAGTTCGGGAGGACCTACGAACAGTTCATACATTCTCAGAGAGTCGCAGCCGTATTTTTCAACCAGTTCATCGGGGGAAACAACGTTACCCAGAGATTTGGACATCTTGCTGCCGTTCTTTGTAATCATACCCTGATTGAACAGCTTTGTGAAGGGCTCATCGAAGGGTACTGCACCAATATCATACAGGAATTTTGTATAGAAACGTGCGTACAGCAGATGCAGAACCGCATGTTCGATACCGCCGACATACAGATCTACGGGTGCCCATTTCTTCAATGCATCCATGCTTGCCAGCTCCTTATCGTTATGAACGTCTGTGTAACGCAGGAAATACCAGCTGGAGCCTGCCCACTGAGGCATTGTGTTTGTTTCACGCTTTGCAGGTCTGCCGCAGACAGGGCATGTTGTGTTTACCCATTCATCGATATGCGCCAGAGGAGATTCGCCTGTTTCTGTGGGCTGATAGGATTCTACATCGGGCAGCAGTACGGGCAGCTGATCCTCAGGAACAGGAACGGTGCCGCAGTGTTCGCAGTGGATAAGAGGAATGGGTTCGCCCCAGTATCTCTGTCTGGAGAATACCCAGTCACGCAGTTTGTAGTTGGTTGTCTTTCTGCCCCAACCTTTTTCCTCCATCAGGTGAGGAATCTTCTTCTTTGCATCGAATGCCTTCATGCCGTTCCAGTCGCCGGAGTTTACGATGATACCGTCACCTGTGTAAGCTTCCGTCAGAGGCTTTCCTTCATCCTCGCCTTCGGGCAGGATAACAGGGATGATGGGCAGTTTGAATTTTGTCGCAAAATCAAAGTCACGTTCATCATGCGCAGGTACACACATTACTGCACCGGTACCATAATCAGCCAGTACATAGTCAGCAACCCAGATAGGGATTTCCTTGCCGTTTACGGGGTTCACGCAGTAGGAGCCCGTAAATACGCCTGTTTTTTCTTTATTTGTCATACGGTCAACGGCAGATTTTGTAGATGCTTCGTAGCAGTATTTTTCTACGGCATCCTTCTGCTCTGCGGTTGTCAATGCAGCCAGACCTTCATATTCGGGAGCCAGCACCATAAAGGTACAGCCGTGCAGTGTATCCGGTCTTGTGGTGTAAACAGTGATTTTATCATCAGAGCCTGTCAGCTTGAAATCAACCTCAGCACCATAGGATTTGCCAATCCAGTCGGTCTGCATTTTCTTTACCTTATCAGACCAATCCAGCTTATTCAAATCCTCCAGCAGTCTGTCTGCGTATGCTGTGATTTTCAGCATCCACTGACGCAGGTTTTTCTTTGTTACAACAGTACCGCAGCGTTCATGCACACCACCGGCAGCCTCTTCGTTTGCCAATACGCATTTACATTTGGGACACCAGTTCAAAGGCATTTCCTTTTCATAAGCCAGACCCTTTTTGAACATCTGCACAAAAATCCATTGTGTCCATTTATAATATTTGGGGTCTGTGGTATCTACTTCTTTATCCCAGTCATAGATTGCAGAAATTTCATGCAGCTGTCTTTTTGCGTTTTTGATATTCGCATCTGTGGAAACTCTGGGGTGTGTATTCGTTTTGATTGCATAGTTTTCTGCGGGCAGACCGAAAGCGTCCCAGCCCATGGGATGCAATACCTGATAGCCCTGCAGCACCTTATAACGGCTGACAACGTCGGAAAGCACATACCCTCTCCAGTGACCTACATGCAGACCAGAGCCGGAAGGATAAGGGAACATATCCAGACAATAAAATTTGGGCTTTACAGCATCCTCCTTGTTGATGGGATTTTTTTCCCATTCTGCACGCCATTTTTTTTCAATCGTTCTGAAATCATAGCGACTTTCCATAGTAAATTCCTCCTTAAAAAACAGTGTTTTTTGATTTTTCTTGTTTGTGAAACCTAAAAATCCCTCCGTCTCAGTTAGAGACGAAGGGATACTCCGTGTTACCACTCTAGTTTGCCTGCCGAAAAAGCAAGCACGCTCAAAACCGATAACGGCGGCTGCCGCTGCATCCTACTCATGTCATACATTTTCAGAACAGAACTCCGAGGCCAGTTTTGCTTCTCTTTTCTGCCCCCTCGCACCAACCGACGGCTCTCTGTAAGAAAATGAAAAAGCTTATTTTTCCTCATCAGTGTCTTTATACAAATACATTTATATCATATTCACCAAAATAAATCAAGCATTTTTGGGGAATTTTTAAAAGAATACAATCTACATTATGCAGGTTTTTTGTTATACTGCTTCATTTTGGTCAAACTGATTTGTATACAGGTTATAATAAAAGCCCTTTTTCGCCATTAGCTGCTCGTGATTGCCTCTTTCAATAATCTCCCCATGCTCTACAACGGCGATTAAATCCGCATCCTTGATGGTACTTAAGCGGTGTGCAATCACAAAATTTGTTCTGCCCTTCATCAGGTTGTGCATTGCCTCCTGAATTTTCACCTCTGTACGGGTGTCCACACTGCTGGTTGCTTCATCCAGAATCAGTACGGATGGATTGGCAAGAATAGCGCGTGCAATGGAAATCATTTGCCGCTGCCCCTGACTGAGGTTGCCGCCGCCGTCCGTCAGCATGGTATCATAGCCATCAGGCAGTCTGCGGATAAATTCATGTGCATTGGCAAGCTTTGCCGCTGCCTTGATTTCCTCGTCTGTTGCGTTCAGTCTGCCATAACGAATATTCTCCTTGATAGAGTCGGTAAAAAGATAGGTATCCTGCAAAACGATACTCAAGGCAGAACGCAGGCTGTCCCGCTTGGTCTGATAAATATCATGCCCGTCAATGGTGATGGAGCCGCTGTCGATATCGTAAAAACGCGTCAGCAGGTTGATAATTGTAGTTTTTCCTGCGCCGGTCGGGCCGACAAAGGCAATGGTCTGCCCCGGCCTTGCGTAGAGGTTGATGTGCTTCAAAATGGGATGTCCTTTCTCATAGGAGAAGCTGACATCCGTTAGTTCAACATCCCCTTCAATTTCGCCCATTTCGTAAGCATCGGGAGCATCAGGCTTTTCTTCCTCCTCATCCAGAACCTCAAACACACGCTCCGCCCCTGCCATAGCAGAGAGAATCGTATTCACCTGATTGGCAAGTTCCGTCAGCGGTCTTGCAAACTGCTTGGAATAAATGATGAAGTTGGAGATAATCCCCAATGTCATGCCGTTGCCGATAACCATCAGAATACCGCCGACCGCAACCACAATGGCGTAGGTCATGTTATTGATTGCCGTCATAATAGGCCCGATGGAGCCGGAGAAAACCTCCGCGCGTACGCTTTTTGCAAGCAGTGCATCGTTCAGCTTTTCAAATTTATGAATTTCTTCTTCCTCACGGCTGAATACCTTTACAACCTTCTGTCCGGAAATGATTTCTTCAATATGCCCGTTCAGCTTACCAAGCTCCTCTTGCTTTGCCTTGAAGTATTTTCTGGAATGGCTTGTTACCCATTTTGTCACAAGAAGCATTAACGGAATGGTTACAATGGTCGCAATTGTCAGCGGAATACTCAGATAGAGCATCATGGCAAAGGTGCCGATAACGGTCAGGATACTTTGCAGAATTTGCGAAATGCTGCTGTTCAGGCACATGGAAATATTATCAACATCATTTGTTACACGGCTCATTAGTTCACCATGTGTGGTTTTGTCAAAATATTTCAGAGGCAGTCTTTGGAATTTTTCAAAAATTTCCCTGCGGAGCGTCGCAACCGTTTCCTGCCCTACCTTCAACATCAGATAGCTGTAAAGCCATGTTGCAAAAGAGGCTGTCAGATAAATCAGCAGCAGCTCCAGACAAATCCTCCAAAGTCCTGTAAAATCGAATACGGAAATATATTTATCAATCGCAACACCAATCAGGCTGGTTGCGTAAACCGTACCAAGGGTTGTAAGTGCAATACAGATAACGGAAATCAGAATCAAAGGCCAGAATCTTACGAGGTAGCCGCAGAGACGAAGGATGGTCTTTCCTGTGTTTTTCGGTTTCCCGTGCGCAAACATTCCTCTCGGTCCGCCGGGACCGCCGGGGCGTTTTCTTGTATTTTCATTCGCCATCTGCCATCACTCCCTTCTTCATCTGAGAGGCAAGGATTTCCTGATATTCCGTGCTAGTTTCCATAAGATATTTATGGTTACCTTCTGCAACGATTTTGCCGCCGCCCAGAACCAGAATCTTATCTGCATCCCGAACAGAGCTGATACGCTGCGCGATGATGAACTTCGTACAGCCGCTGTGAGAGGTTTTCATCGCCTGCCGAATCCGTTTTTCCGTCAGGGAATCGACTGCACTGGTGCTGTCATCAAAAATAATGATATTCGGGTTCTGAATCAACGCTCTTGCGATGGAAATACGCTGCTTCTGTCCACCCGAAACATTGACACCCCTCTGCCCCAGCTCCGTATCATATTGATCGGGCAGTTCCATAATAAAATCATGCGCCTGCGCCGCTTTTGCCGCCGCAATGATTTCCTCATCGGTTGCATCAGGCTTGCCCCACTTGATATTTTCACGAATTGTACCGGAGAACAGAATGGTCTCCTGCAGAACAACTGCAACACGCTTACGCAAATCGTGAATCGCATAATCGCGCACATCAATCCCATCCACTAGAATCTGTCCGCCTGTTACGTCATACAATCGGGGCAGAAGGTTCACAAGAGTTGATTTGCCGGAGCCTGTTTCGCCCAGAATCCCGACAGTCTGCCCCGGCTCTGCCGTAAAGCTGATATCATCCAGAACAGGGTCACCGCTGCCAAGCTTATAGCGATAGGAAACATGGCGGTATTCCACACGCCCCTCTGCTCTTGCCGGCTGCTTGGGTTTATTGGGGTCTGCAATATCTACAACCGTATCCAGAATTTCTTCCAGACGGTCTGTAGAAATTTTTGCCCTGGAAATAAACATAAAGTTCATCGCCAACAGCATCGTTGCCATCATCATCTGCATCAAATAGGTAATGCACGCCATGATTTCCTCTATGTGCATATTGCCTGCCTGCGTCTGCAAGCCGCCAAACCAAAGAATCCCAATGATTGTGCCGTTTACCAAAATCATCATTACAGGAGACATCAAAAGCATCATGCGAAACGCACTGACGGTGGTTTCTTTATAATCCTGATTGACCTCATTAAATTTTTCGACTTCATAATCATGGCGCACAAAAGCCTTCACCACACGAATCCCTGCAAGACATTCCCGCATAACGGTATTGACCTTATCCAGCTTTTCCTGCACCATTTTAAACTTTGGCATTGCCACACGCAGAATCAGATAAACTGCAACAGCAAGCAAAACCACCACAATCAAAAACATGCCCGCAATTTTTGCGTTTATGGAAAATGCCATAATGATACTGCCGATGCAGAGCAAGGGAGAACGCACCAGCATCCGCAGACAGATCATAATCACCAGCTGAATCTGTGTGATGTCATTCGTCAGACGGGTAATCAAAGACGGTGTGGAAAAGGTATCAATATTATGGAAAGAAAATTCCTGTATCTTTTCGAATGCCGCACGTCTAAGGTCTGTCCCCGTTCTCTGACTAACCAGTGTTGCGCAGATTAAGCACCCAATGCCGCCGATGATACCGATAATCGCAATCACGAGCATTTCAATCCCCGTTTTTGTAATGATGGCAGTGTTTCCTGTGCCGACCCCTTGGTTGATCATAAAGGTCATCAGCTTTGGCATGGCAAGCTCTGCTCCAACCTCCAAAAGCATTAAAATGGGTGCCAAAATCGCCAGCCTTTTATAGGGCTTCATATATTCCCATAGTCTTTTCATTTTTTCACCTCTTCTTTTTTCTACATAAAAACTGCCGCAGTAAGCCATTCGCTTAAGGGCAGTTTTTTCGTTCTTGCTAAAAAAGTCAGGCATCTGAAAAGATGCCCGATACTTTATTTTAACATTTTTTATGAAATTGTCAACGAAAAGAAGATTAAAATACTATTACAGAACATATAAAAACATAAATGCGATATGGAAAGCAGAGCCAAGCATTACGAATACATGGAAAATCTCATGGAAGCCAAAGCTTTTCAGAATCGCGAGATTAGGCTTTTTCAGCGCATAAATCACCGCACCGATGGTATACACAATGCCGCCTGCCAGAAGCATCCCCAGTCCGCCCCAGCCGATGGCTCTTTTCAACGGAATAAACGCCGCAACCGCAAGCCAGCCCATGCCGACATAAATCAGCGTAGAGAGCCAACGCGGTGCATTCATCCAGAAGATTTTCATAAAAATGCCGAAAATTGCAATCCCCCATACTGCCGCAAGCAAAGCCTTTCCCCATATACCGGGGAGGATTACCATGCAGACAGGTGTATAGGTTCCTGCGATTAAAACGAAAATCATCATGTGGTCAATCCGTCTTAAAAACGCAATTTTTTCGGGAGCAAGGCACAGGGTATGATAAATTGTGCTTGCACCATATAGCAAAAGCAGAGAAATGCCGAAGATTGCGAAGGAAACCGCCTGCGCCGTTGTTTCCGATTGTTCCAGCAGGCAGATAACAGGCGGAATCACCGCCAAAAAGCCGATGAAATGCGTCAGTGCGCTAAGCGGATCTCTTGCACGAAATTTCATTTTTTTCCCGATTACTGTTTCCATAATTTCATCTCCCTTATATCAAGTAGTTTTTAATACTACATCTTGCGATATAGGTATAGTATCACATTATGTTTGCCATTTCAAGGGATTCCTGAAATTTTTTAAGAAAAACTTGCGACATAGTATGAAATACTATATAATGAAGAATATGAATATTTTTGAAATTGAGGTGAGAACCCATGAACACATTTAATGAAGTGATTGAACGCTATGCCGCACAAATTCGCACCGCGGATGTCATCGAGATTGCGGATATTCCTACCATAGATTTGTATATGGATCAGGTGACAACATTTATGGATAAGGGCTTAGCGCGGTATAAACGAAATGAAACGGATAAAATCCTTACAAAAACCATGATTAACAACTACACCAAGGCGAAGATTTTCCCCCCTCCGGTGAAGAAAAAATATAGCCGTACCCATTTGATGCTTTTAATCATGATTTATCATCTGAAAGCCATCCTTTCCATTAAGGATATTGGTGTACTGTTTCATGTTGCATTGGCAGAGCCGGATGCAGAAAAGCAGGCACAGCAGATTGAAACGATTTACGCAGGCTTTGTTGCATTGCAGAAAAGCACCTATGCTTATCTTGCCAATATGGCGGAAAATAAGGCAGATGACTCCTTCTATGGGAAGGATATTATGCTTGGCTGCGAGGACAGAGAGCTACGGCGGATTCTTCTGGTTCTGGGACTTGTCATTCGCGCGAATACGGAAAAGCAGCTGGCAGAGCATGCGCTGGATGCCTATTTTTAAGTAATTTTCAAAAAAAGAAAGCAGTTTACGAAATGCTTCGCAGACTGCTTTTTCTTTTGCCTCTTTTTTATTTTTTTTATTTATCAGAACAGACAAAGCTGATTCGTTTCGGGAATCCCGTCCAAAACACCGTTTTCCTTGAGCAGATCAATCAGCGAGCGTCCCAGAGAGGTGCGCTCCTTCAATTCCTCAAGTGTATTGAATTCACCGTCCTTTCTCCCTTCCACAATGCTCTGCGCCGCATTCACGCCTAAGCCCTGCAAAGAGCTGAACGGCGGCAGAAGCCCCTCCTCTGTCGGAAGGAAGTTCTTCGCATCAGAACGGTAAAGGTCAATCGGGCAGAATTTGAACCCTCTTGCATAAAATTCAACTACAATTTCCAGAACAGTCTGTTTATTTTTATCCTTTGCGGTTGCCTCCTGCCCCTTCGCCTGAATTTCGCGAATGGCATCCCTTGCCACATCAATGCCCTGACACATGCAGGAATAATCGAAATCATCACAGGCACGAACTGAGAAATAGGACGCATAATACGCTTCGGGGTAATTGATTTTGAAATACGCAATGCGGAATGCCATCATAACATACGCTGCTGCGTGCGCCTTCGGGAACATATATTTAATCTTCTGACAGGATTCAATATACCAATCCGGCACATCGGATGCCTTCATATCGGCAATATCCTCTTCCGTTAACCCCTTCCCTTTTCTGACCTTTTCCATGATTTTAAAGGATTTTTTCTTTTCTACCCCCTTATTGATGAGGTAAATCATAATGCTGTCTCGTGTGGAAATGGTTTCCTTTAGCGTAATCGTGCCGTTTTCAATCAGGGTCTGCGCATTCCCCAACCATACGTCCGTCCCATGAGACAGACCGGAGATACGCAGTAAATCTGCAAAGGTTTTCGGCTTCGTATCAATCAGCATGCCGCGGACGAATTTTGTCCCAAATTCGGGAATCCCCAGTGTGCCTGTCTTGCAGTTGATTTCTTCTTCTGTTACACCCAAAGCCTTGGGAGATTCAAACAGAGACATCGTCTCCGGGTCGCCCAGAGGCACATCCTGCGGATTGACCCCCGTCAGGTCATAAAGCATACGGATAACCGTCGGGTCGTCGTGCCCCAGCAGGTCAAGCTTCAGCAAACGCCCCGAAATGGAATGATAATCAAAATGCGTTGTCGTAACAGTCGAATTCACATCATTCGCAGGACGTTGAATCGGGCAGAACTCATGAATATCATGGTCGCTCGGTACAACCATCAGACCGCCGGGATGCTGTCCCGTGGTACGCTTGACCCCTGTGCATCCCTCTGTCAGGCGTTGAATTTCAGCATTATGCGGCGTGATTTCTCTGGCATCAAAGTATTTTTTGACGAAGCCATACGCTGTTTTATCTGCCAATGTACCAATTGTCCCTGCCTTGAAAACCTTGCCCTTCCCGAACAGCACCTCAGTATAGGCGTGCGCCTGCTGCTGATAATCACCAGAAAAGTTCAAATCAATATCAGGTTCTTTATCCCCTTCGAACCCAAGAAAGGTCTGGAAGGGAATATCATGCCCGTCCTTTCTAAGCTTATGTCCGCAGACAGGGCAGTCCTTATCCGGCATATCACAGCCGCTTGCCTCCTCCATCGCAAACGCTTTTACTGTTTCCGATTCAAAATCGGAGTATTTGCAGTGGTCGCAGATATAGTGCGGCGGCAGAGAGTTTACTTCCGTAATCCCTGCCATATTTGCGGCAAAGGACGAGCCAACCGATCCTCGCGAACCAACCAGATACCCATCTGCAACGGATTTCCAAACCAGCTTCTGTGCGATGATATACAGTACTGCATAGCCATTGCTGATGATGGAATTCAGCTCTGTTTCCAATCTGTCCTGCACAATGGGAGGCAATGGGTCGCCATAGATGGAAATTGCCTTATCCATACAAATCTGGCGCAGCTCCTCATCTGCTCCTTCGATTTTCGGAGGAAAGGTATCATCGGGAATGGGCTTGATTTTTTCAATCATATCCGCAATCTTATTTGTATTGGTGATAACGATTTCTCTCGCCTTTTCCTCGCCCAGATATGTAAATTCCTTCAGCATCTCCTTTGTGGTGCGGAAATAAAGCGGTGCCTGCTTGTCCGCATCGGCAAAGCCTTCTGCCGCCATGATGATTTTACGGAAGGCGGCATCTTGCGGATCAATGAAATGCACATCACAGGTTGCCACAACAGGCTTATTGTGCTCCTCACCCAATGCAACAATCTGCTTATTGATGGCGATGATATCCTCCATGGAATGTACGCTTTCCACCTTCGGAGACTCAATCATAAAGCGGTTGTTGCCAAGCGGCTGAATTTCCAGATAATCATAGAAATTTACCAGCTCCTCAATCACCTGCTTTGGCTTTTTATCCAGAAGCGCGCGATAAAGCTCCCCTGCTTCGCAGGCACTACCCAGAATCAGCCCTTCCCTGTGCTGAATCAACTTGCTTTTAGGGATGCGTGGTCTGCGGAAGTAATAATCAATATGAGAAAGCGAAATCAATTCATACAGATTCCGCAAGCCGACATAATCCTTTGCTAGAATAATCGCATGATATGCCTTCAGCTTCTTATAATTTACCGTCTGGCTGGAGAACACATTGATATCGTCCACCTTATAAATTTCCTTTTCCACGAGCATGTCAATGAATTTCAGAAAGACCTCCGCCGTTGCTTCGGCATCGTTGACCGCACGATGGTGTCCCTCCAGAGAAACACCCAGCTGCTCACAGACGATGTCCAGCTTATGCTTTTTCAGCTCCGGTAGAAGCGAACGGGAAAGCTCTAATGTATCCAGAACGGTATTTTTTACTTCAATGCCGCATTTTCGCTCTGCATTCAGGCGGATAAAGCCTGTATCGAAATTGGCATTATGCGCCACAAGCACCGCATCTTGGCAAAATTCCAGAAACCTCGGCAAAATTTCTGTAATGACAGGCGCATCGGCTACCATTTCATTCGTAATGCCTGTCAGCTTGGTAATCTCCGCAGGAATGGGGCGTTCGGGGTTCACGAAGGTGCTGAAACGGTCGATAACCTTGCCGTCTACTACCTTCACTGCACCGATTTCCGTAATGCTTTCGGTTTCCTTGGAAAGTCCTGTTGTCTCAATGTCGAATACCACAAAGGTGTCATCCAGAGATTGTCCGCGCGGCATGGTGACAACGCTGCCCAAATCGTCAATCAGATAGGCTTCTACGCCGTAAATCACCTTCAAGTCGGATTTGCCGATTGCGTTCATCGCATCAGGAAATGCCTGCACAACACCATGGTCCGTAATGGCAATTGCCTTATGCCCCCATGCAATCGCGCGTTCAATATATTTTTTCACAGGTGTCACACCATCCATACTGCTCATCTGTGTATGCAGATGCAGTTCCACGCGCTTTTCCTCCGCATCATCCATACGGGGAGCAGGCGCGGCGGCAGCCATGATATTTTTCGCCATAATATCGATTTCCTTGGTATATTTATCAAACTGCACTTCGCCCTGCACGCGCAGATATTTACCCTTTTTGATTTTATCGCTCAGTTCGGCATCAAAAACACTTTTCTTCACGAAAAATTTCACTGTAGTCGAATCGCTCAAATCCGTAATATCAAAGGAAACAATATATTTTTCGCCACGAATTTCTCTCGGCTCGATGTTATAAATACTGCCCTCGATAATGACATTTTCCCCGAGAATTTTCGTATCAATAATCTTCTGGTTTGCGCCGTTGATTTCTTTGCCAAGCAGAATCCCCTTGGAAACGGAGGAGGATACCGCCGCCACCTCTGCATTGGCTTTCTCCTGCACCGCCTCAGCCTGTGTGGTGATAATCTGTCGGCTTAGCTCCTCAAACTTCTTTTTCCTGTTGTTCTCAAGAGCGGCTCTGTCCGCTTCGGTTGCTTTCTGATTCTTAAATTGCACCAGAAGCGTTTCGCCCGTTTCGGTATGAATCATGTTCGCAATGGCATCATCCAGATGCTTCTGCGCCAGATAATATGCCATGTTATGCTTTACCAGAATTTGCAGCTTATGCTCCGTAACTCTCCACTCTGCGTCCGCAATTACACCTGCACAAATCTTGCTTTTTTGGCTCACAAGGGTTTTGATGCTTCCCCAATAGCCTGCTGCCAGTGCTTCGGGAGTTTTATCTGTCAGCTCATAGAAAACGGCAAGTGAAACCGCCTGTATCCCCGGAAGGCTCTCTAAAAGCGCACCCTTCAGCTCCTCCTGCTTTTGCAAGGGAATCATCTTATTTGCGGCAATCTCGATGCTGACAGTACGTTCCTTTTTATGTATCGTCAGCTTGCGTACCTCTGTGCCCTGAAAGGCTTCCAGAAGCGGCAGGGACAGCGAAATTTTCTGAAAGACCAGTTCAAATTTCTGTGCAGTCAAGTTGTCTCCCTCCTTTCCGTTTGGATTTATTATTAAATGCGGTCAATTTCCTCCATCAGTGCGGCAACGAGCTTGTCCTCGCTAACCTTGCGGACAATCTCGCCCTTCTTGAAGACAAGACCAACGCCCTTGCCGCCTGCAATGCCGAGGTCTGCCTCTTTCGCTTCTCCGGGGCCGTTTACCACACAGCCCATAACGGCAACCTTAATATTTTTCTGTATGCTTCTGCATTTTTCCTCGACCTCATTCGCAATGGAAATCAAGTCTATCTCTGTTCTGCCGCAGGTCGGGCAGGAAACGAAGGTTACACCGAATTGGCGCAGACCAAGGCTTTTCAGAATTTCTTTCGCCGCGCGGATTTCTTCGATAGGGTCGCCTGTCAGGGAAACACGAATCGTGTCCCCGATACCCATGGCAAGAATCGTCCCGATGCCGACAGCAGATTTAATCGTGCCTGCATAGGGCGTGCCGGCTTCTGTAATGCCGACGTGAATGGGATACGGGATTGCTTCGGAAAGCAGGCGATACGCTTCGATGGAGAACGGCACATCCGATGCCTTAATGGAAACCACGATATCATAAAAACCGAATTTCTCCAGAATATGTACATGCTTCATCGCGCTTTCCACCAAGCCCTGCGGTGTTACGCCGTCATATTTTTCCACCAATTCCTTTTCCAGAGAGCCGCTGTTTACACCGATGCGAATGGGAATCTGTTTTTCCTTCGCCATATCTACTACCTGCTTGATGCGTGCTTCGTCCCCGATATTCCCCGGATTGATGCGTACCTTATCAATGCCCAGCTCCATTACGCGCAGCGCCAATCTGTAGTCAAAATGAATGTCCGCAACAAGGGGGATATGAATCCGTTTTTTGATTTCGCCGACTGCGTCTGCTGCCGCCATATCCGGAATTGCTACGCGCACCAGTTCGCAGCCTGCTTTTTCCAAGGCCAAAATCTGTGCCACTGTCGCTTCTACATCTCTTGTGTCTGTGTTGCACATGGACTGGATGATAATGGGATTCGTTCCACCCATTTTCAGACTGCCGATTTTAACTTCTCTTGTCAGTTTTCTTTCCATAGTCTCACCTTTTCAAAATTCAGAAAACGCCCAATTTACATCAGGCGTTTCGTTTCATTTAAATCATGTATTTTTTAATGTCGCTGAAAATCACAAACGCCATCAGCCCCATCAGAAAAACGAAGCCTAAAAATTGCAGCTTGGATTCCGTTTCAATATCCATCGGCTTTCTGCGAACCGCCTCAATCAGCAGGAACAGAATTCGCCCGCCGTCCAGCGCAGGAATTGGAAACAGATTTAGCACACCGAGGTTTGCACTCAGCACCGCACCGATATAAACCACGTTTTGGATTGCCGCCTTAATGCTGTATTGCAGCCCTGCCTGATAGCTTTGTCCAACCATATTGAAAATTGCAATCGGGCCGCCGTATTCATCGGGGTTCGCCGTAAAGGTAAACACGCGCAGAAGTCCCTCTGCCGTCATTTTTACATAATTTATCATAGCGAACAGGCTGTAACGTGCCGTTTCCGCAATGCCCATTTTCGCATAGCCGTCCACGCTTTCGGCAAACAGCCCTGTTTTCACCTCAGGCGAAAAGCCAATCAGATATCTGCCCTGCTTCTCGTCCAGCTTTGGTTGCAGCTTATATTTATGATGCGTCCCTGTGGCATCCACCACGTCCAGCGTCAGGCTTTCCCCGTGGTTGGACTGCAATGTATACTGCAATTCATCATAGATATGAATCGTTTTTCCGTCAATTTTTTGAATCCTGTCGCCAACCTCCAGACCGGACGCAGCTGCCGCGGAATCAGGCAGAACCTCTTTGATGACGGGCGTTGCCGTATAGGTTGTACAGGTCAGCCCGAAAATCATGAGAAACGCCAGCAGGAAATTCATGACAGGTCCTGCCGCCATAACTGCCATTCGCGCGCCGACAGACTTGCTGAGGAAGGAGGTCGAGCTGGATGCGCCGTCCTCTGCTTCCCCCTCCATGCGACAAAAGCCGCCTAAGGGCAGAATACGAATACTGTATTCCGTATCCCCCTTGGTGCGGGAAAAAATCTTCGGCCCCATGCCGACCGCAAATTCCTGCACCCAGATGCCATTTTTCTTTGCAATAATAAAGTGTCCGAATTCATGTGCAATAACAAGAACACCCAGAAGTATTATGGTAATCAATAATGAGGAAATGTTCTCCACCTCCAGACAGATTTATCAGAAGCGCACAGACTGTGCATACGCTCTTGCCCATGCGTCCGCCTCCAGTAAATCCTCTAATGTATATTTATATTTGACAGTATATGCGTCCATCGTCCGTTCTATCAGCGAAGGAATCTGCAAAAACGCCAGCTCTCCCTTCAAAAAACGGGCAACTGCAATCTCATTTGCACCATTCAGCACGGCAGGCATTGTTCCGCCTGTTTTCAAGGCACAGTATGCCAGAGAAAGGCAGCGGAAGGTATCCAGATCGGGCTTTTCAAAGGTCAGATGGCTACGCACGGAAAAATCTACCCGAGGAAACGGGCTTTTCGCGCGTTTGGGATACGTCAGCGCATACTGAATGGGAATCCGCATATCAGGCTCACCCATCTGTGCGATGATTGCGCCATCCTCATATTCCACCGCGGAATGGACAATGCTCTGCGGATGCACCAGAACCTCAATCTGATCTACATCTACATCAAACAGCCATTTCGCCTCCATCACTTCCAAGCCCTTATTCATCAGCGTTGCAGAATCAATCGTAATCTTCTTACCCATGTGCCAGTTCGGGTGCGCCAGTGCATCCGCCGCCGTTACATGCGCCAGCTCCTCGCGCTTTTTGCCGCGGAAGGGGCCGCCGGAGGCGGTCAGCAGAATACGCGAAATGCGGTTGTCTGCATTTCCCTGTAAGGACTGAAAGATAGCAGAGTGTTCGCTGTCCACAGGATAAATCCTTACATGGTGCTGTTTCGCAAAGTCCATTACAAGCTGTCCTGCGGAAACAAGCGTCTCTTTATTCGCAAGCGCGATATTTTTGCCTGCACGAATTGCTGCAAAGGTGGGCTGCAAGCCAACATTGCCGACTACAGAGGTCACAACTGTATCCACATCCTCGTATGTAGCCGCCTCGACCAGACCATCCATCCCGCTCACTATGCGAATTTTCGTATCCGAAAGGCGACTCTGCAATGCCTTTGCGTTCTCCGCGTTCATCACCGCAATCAATTCAGGGTGAAATTTACGCGCCTGTTTTTCCAAAAGCGCAATATTTTTATTCCCAGTAATAGCGGCAACACGGATATCACCTAAATTTTCGACAACCTCAAGGGTTTGTGTCCCGATAGAACCTGTCGAACCCAAAATCGAAATTTTTCTCATTTTTTACACCTTCTGTTTTAATGAATCAGAAACAGCATGACATAGTATAACACAGGCGTGGTCAGAATGACGCTGTCAAACCTATCCAGAACGCCGCCATGCCCGGGCAGAAGATTCCCGTAATCCTTAATGCCAACCTGACGTTTGATGGAAGAAGCCGCAAGGTCACCAATCTGGGAGAGGATGGAGCCGAAGAATCCCACCAGACCGCAGAGCAACAGCACATTTACCCCTGCAATGGGGTGGAAACGGTTAATCCAAAGACCATAAAGCAGGCAAAGCACCAATGCGGTAATGATACCACCGATAGAGCCTTCAATGGTTTTTTTCGGGCTTAATGCGGGGCAAAGCTTATTTTTCCCAAGAAAATAGCCGGAGAAATACGCCCCTGTATCACAGCCAAAGGCAGAAATAAACGCCAGCCAAATCAGCAGCTTCCCGTGGTCAAATTCTCGTACGAGATAGACATGAGAAAGCAGGAAGCAGGCATAGAAAAAGCCAAAGAAGGATGCACAGCATTCCACATAGCTTGTTTTTCTGTAGCAAAGCACGCTGTAAATCAGCAGAGCAAGCACAAACAAAGAGGTAAACACGCTGAACAGTGTCTGTGTATACACAAGCTTATCCATGAAAACCACATAAAACAAGCCGAACAGATATGCAATGATATGTGCGCCCTTTACCTCACCTGCAATCGCACGATTGAATTCATACATCCCAATCAGACCAAGAAGCCCAACGCCTACATGCAGCCAAATGCCGCCGCTGATGACGATAAACAACAGCAGGGGAAGTGCCACCACAGCGGAAAGTATTCTCGTTTTCATACAGTGTCACCTCATTTCACTCTGCCGCCAAAACGGCGTTCTCTGTTCTGATAGTAATAAATTGCCCGTTCCAGTTCCTTTTTATCAAAATCGGGCCAAAGCGTATCGGAAAAGAAAAATTCGGAATATGCAATTTGCCACAGAAGAAAATTGCTGATTCTTTCCTCACCGCTGGTGCGAATCATCAGTTCGGGGTCAGGTGTGCCTGCCGTATCCAATGCGTCAGAAATGGTATCCTCCGTAATGGCATCGGGAGAAAGTGTACCATCTGCCGTTTCCCTTGCGATTTTTGTTACCGCGCGGCGCAGCTCATCCCTGCCGCCGTAATTCAGTGCAACATGAACGGTCATGCCGTTCTTTTCTCTGGATAAATCCTCAATTTCTGCAATCGCCTTTTGAATATCTGTGTCCAAGCGACTCTTTTCGCCAATGACGTGCATCCGAATGTTATCCTTCACGAATTTCTTGAAATAATTTTTCAGATAAAACCGCAGAAGATCCATAATCGCCCCAACCTCTTCAGCGGAGCGTTTCCAGTTTTCCGTTGAAAAAGCATATACCGTCAGATGTTCCAAGCCAAGCTCCTTTGCGGCATAAATGATTCTTTCCAGCGCTTCCGCGCCTGCCTTATGCCCTGCTTTTCTGGGCAGACCGCGCTTTGTTGCCCATCTGCCGTTGCCATCCATGATAATTGCAACGTGCTTTGGCATCTTTTCGGGGTTCAGCTGAAAGGATTCGTTTTCATAAAGCATAAATTGCCTCCCTGTAACAAAACCCCTCTCCGAAGAAGAGGGGCTTGGATATTTTGATGAATTAAACGGTAAGGATATCCTTACTCTTCGCGTCACATTTCTTTTCGATTTCAGCAACGTATTTATCTGTCAGCTTCTGTGTTTCATCTTCTAGATCCTGCAATTGATCCTCTGTGATTTCCTTCGCTTTTTCAGATTTTTTGAAAACATCCATAGCATCTCTTCTGATGTTTCTGATTGCGACCTTAGACGCTTCTGCTTTTTTCTTAACTTCCTTTGTCAGTTCCTTACGTCTTTCCTCTGTCAGTTCAGGGAAAACCAGACGAATCACCTTGCCGTCGTTATTGGGGTTGATGCCCAACTCGGACATATTGATTGCCTTTTCGATTGCCTTCAGCAGGGACGCATCCCAAGGCTGAATCTGCAGCAGACGAGGCTCGGGAACCGTAATATTCCCAACCTGATTCAGGGGTGTGGGGGTACCGTAATATTCCACCATAATCTTATCCAGAACATGGGGGTTTGCACGGCCTGCGCGGATGGTGCCGTAATCACTGTCCAACGCGGTCAATGTCTTTTTCATTTTTTCTTCAAAAGGTTTTGTCAGTTCAGATGCCATACTCGTTTCCTCCTATGTGAACAAAATCTTACACAGTTACAATCGTACCGATTTTTTCGCCGCCGACTGCGCGCATAATGCTGTTTTCCTCATTCAAACCGAAGATGATAACAGGAATCTTGCGCTCAAAGCAGAGATTTGCGGCTGCCATATCGATAACCTTCAAATTGTTCTTCACAATATCCTCTGCACGGATGCAGTCGATTTTCTTTGCGTTGGGGTTGGTTGCAGGGTCGTCATCATAAACACCGTCAATGCTCTTGGCAAAGAACAGACCATCCACATCCAACTCTGCACCTCTCAGGGCAGTAATCGTATCCGTAGAGAAGAAGGGGTGTCCCATACCGGCTGCAAAAATTACTACTTCGCCCTTTTCCAGATGCGCAAGAGCGCTTTCCTTGGAAAATTGCTCTGTCATTGTGCCGATGACGATGGGTGTCTGTACGAATGCCTTGATGCCGTTCTGACGGAACGCATCTGCAACATAAATCGCATTCATAACTGTTGCGAGCATGCCAATCTGGTCTGCCTTCGTGCGATCCATCTTGGAATCTGCACTTCTGCCTCTCCAAAAATTGCCGCCGCCGATAACCAGAGAAACCTGTGTCCCCTTTGCCATCACAGCCTTAATCTGTGCAATCAGCCCCCAGATGATGCTGTCGTCAAAGGTAACCCCCTTTTTCTCGCCTGCCAGCGCCTCGCCGCTCAGTTTCAGCACAATTCTTTTATACATTTTTACAGCCTCCTTACTACTCTAATGTATCACAAATTACAGAAAATTTCCAGATATTTTCTCTGCGGCTATGCAGAATATAAAAAAATTTAAGAAATTGTAAAAATATCCGAAAAGATTCCTTTAAAAAAGGAAACGCCGGAGCAATCAATGCAGTAGCGTTTCCTTTTCATTTTTAAAAATAATCCGTTAACGAATTAGTTCATTGCCTTTGCAACTTCTTCTGCGAAGTTTTCATCCTTCTTTTCCATACCTTCGCCTGTTTCAAAACGAACATATCTTGTGATTTCGATGGGTGCGCCAACAACCTTTGCAACGGAGTCGATGTACTGTTTTACAGTCATATCTGTATCCTTAACATAGGGCTGCTCTACCAGGCAGAATTCCTTCAGTTCTTTTTTCAGTCTGCCTGCAATCATCTTTTCGATGATGTTGTCGGGCTTCTTTGCATTCTTAGGATCGTTCTTTGCCTGTACTGTCAGGATTTCTGTTTCCTTTGCAATGAAGTCAGCGGGAACATCGTTTTCTGTGATGAATTTAGGGTTCAGAGCAGCAATCTGCATTGCAATGTTCTTGCCCAGTTCAACCAGCTCTTCTGCTTCGTTTTCGCAAGCCAGTTCAATCAGAACGCCGATTCTGCCGCCGCCGTGGATATAGGAAACCAGCTTACCTGCCTGTGTCTTTTCATATTTTTCAAAACGTCTGATGTTCAGGTTTTCACCGATGACAGCTACCTGCTGAGACAGTGCTTCCTTTACTGTGAACTGAGGGTCAAGTGCCCATTTTTCTTCAAAGAAAGCGTCCATATCTGCTGCTGTTGTTTCGGAAGCCTGTTTTGCAACTGCTGCAACATAGTCTCTGAATACCTGGTTCTTTGCAACGAAGTCTGTTTCGGAGTTTACTTCTACGATTGCACCAATCTTGTTGTCATCGCTCAGGTATACTGCAACCATACCTTCGGATGCGATACGGCCTGCCTTCTTTGCGGATGCAGCCAGACCTTTTTCTCTCAGCAGCTCAACAGCCTTTTCCATGCTGCCGTCAGCCTCTGTCAGAGCCTTTTTGCAATCCATCATGCCTGCGCCTGTCATTTCTCTCAGTTCTTTTACCATACCTGCTGTAATAGCCATGTTTGATTCCCTCCTAAATAATCTTATGTGCGTATCTTTTTCCGTCTTCTGCGAAAAAAAGCTGTTCCGTCTGATATAAAAAGAGCCTCAGCCCGTTTTAGGCTGAAGCTCGGGCAAATGCCTTTTTCTGAATTATTCAGCTTCTACTGTTTCTGTTTCAGCTGCTTCCTGTTCACCCTGCTTGGATTCCAGAACTGCATCAGCAACCTTGGAAGCAATCAGCTTTACTGCGCGGATTGCGTCATCGTTACCGGGAATTACGTAATCGATTTCATCGGGATCGCAGTTTGTATCAACGATAGCAACTGTGGGGATGCCCAGTGTGTGTGCTTCCTGCACAGCGATTCTTTCTTTTCTTGTGTCAACGATGAACATCATATCGGGAACCTTTTTCATTTCCTTGATACCGCCAACGTTTTTCTGCAGTTTTTCCATTTCGTGCATCAGCTTTGCAACTTCTTTTTTGGGCAGTACATCAAATGTACCGTCTTCCTGCATTTTTTCCAGATCTTTCAGTCTTGCGATTCTTGTTTTGATTGTTGTGAAGTTTGTCAGCATACCGCCCAACCATCTCTGGTTTACATAGTACATGCCACATCTTTCAGCTTCTTCACGAATGCATTCCTGTGCCTGCTTCTTTGTACCTACGAACAGGATTTCGCCGCCGTCTGCGATGCATTCACAGATTGCTGCATAAGCCTCGTCAACCTTTTTTACTGTTTTCTGCAGGTCGATGATGTAGATACCATTTCTTTCTGCGAAGATGTATTCTGCCATTTTAGGGTTCCATCTTCTTGTCTGGTGGCCGAAGTGAACACCGGCCTCTAACAGCTGTTTCATAGAAATTACGCTCATTGTATGAACCTCCTATTGGTTAATCCTCCGCATCCGTTTGTCGGGAAAACTGACCCTGTCAGCACCAATCCGCTCTTTTTCGGATACGTGTGTACTAAAAGTTACCTATGGGATTATAGCATATCCAAAACCAAAAAACAACCGTTTTTCTCAATTTTTTTAAAAAAGAGAAAAGCAGCTGTCTTTTGCATGATTTTTGTGTTGTATTTCGATTATTCTTCGTTCTCTTCCTCTGTGGGCTTTTCCTTCATATAGCCGCATTTTTCATTGGAGCAGACGATTTTCGGATTCTTTCTGCCCTTTTCCTCCAGAAACGCACCGCATTCGGGGCATTTTTCGCCCGTCGGCTTATTCCAGCTCATAAAATCACAGCCGTCGCCGTTGTGCTCGCAGCCGTAATAAATACGTCCCTTCTTGGTCTTTTTAATCAGAACCTTGCCGCCGCATTCGGGGCAGTTCACGCCTGCTTCTTCAAAATAGGGCTTTGCATTCTGACATTCGGGGAACCCCGGGCAGGCTAAGAATTTACCGTATCGACCGTATTTGATAACCATATTTCTGCCGCATTTCTCGCAGATAATATCGGTTTCCTCGTCCTTGATTTCGATTTTCTCCAGCTTCTCCGCCGCATTCTCCACGCTTTTTTTGAAATCGGGATAAAAATCACGGATAATCTGCTTCCATTCCTCCTTGCCCATTTCCACGTCATCCAAACGCTTTTCCATGTTCGCCGTGAAATCAATATCCACGATGTCGGGGAAATAGGTTTTCATGATTTCATCAACCATTTCGCCCAACTCCGTCGGGAAAAGATTTTTCGCTTCCTTCGTCACATAATGTCGTGCCTGAATCGTGGTCAGTGTAGGTGCATAGGTGGAAGGTCTGCCAACACCGATTTCCTCCAGTGTTTTAATCAGGGAAGCATCGGTATATCTTGCGGGGGGCTGTGTGAAATGCTGTTCGGGCAGAAGCTGCTCCGCCTGCAGAATATCCCCCTGTGTCAGCTTGGGAATGACTTTTTCATCCTCCTCCTCGCCCTTGCTATAGGCTTCCAGAAAGCCGGAAAAGCGCAGTCTGGAGCCGGATGCACGGAAGGTATAGTCCCCTGCCGAAAGCTTTACAGAAAGCGTATCATATACCGCAGGGCTCATCTGGCTTGCCACAAAGCGCTCCCAGATAAGCTTATAGAGGCGATACTGGTCTTTGGAAAGGGAATCCTTGATGCTTTCGGGTGTTCTGCTCACGTTTGTCGGACGAATCGCCTCGTGCGCATCCTGTGTTTTCCCCTTGGATTTATAAACGATTCTTTCAGGGTTTACGAAGGCATCCCCATAGGTTTCTTTGATAAATGCAACGGCTGCTTCGTATGCTTCATCGGAAATGCGGAAGGAGTCCGTACGGATATAGGAAACCAGACCGACCGTTCCCTCGCCCTTGACATTCACGCCTTCATACAGCTGCTGCGCAATCATCATGGTTTTCTGTGTTGCCATGTTCAGGTGCTTGCTCGCCTCCTGCTGCATGGTACTTGTGGTAAAGGGGGCAACGGGCTTTTTCTGTCTGCTGCCTGTTTTTACGTCCGTAACGGCAAAATCCTTACCCTTCAAGCCGTCCAGAACTTCGTTTGTTTCCGCTTCGTTGGCAAGCTCTGTTTTTGTTTCACCCTTGCCGTAAAATTTCGCTTCAAAGACCTTGCCGTCCGCATCCTTCAGCTTTGCGCCCAGCGTCCAGTATTCTTCGGGGATAAATTCGCGGATTTCCCCCTCTCTGTCGCAAATCAGGCGCAGCGCAACAGACTGCACACGACCGCCGCTCAGACCCTTCTTCACTTTTTTCCAAAGCAGGTCACTGATAGTATAGCCCACTACGCGGTCAAGTACACGGCGCGCCTGCTGTGCATCCACTAAATCCATGTCAATATCTCTTGCTTCGGTAATGGATTTTTTTACTGCCGTTTTCGTGATTTCGTTAAACGTAATACGGCTGATGGGTTTTTCCTCACCCAGATTGAGCGCGTGAAGCAGATGCCAGCTGATGGCTTCCCCCTCACGGTCCGGGTCAGTTGCGAGGTATACCTTATCAGCAGCCTTTGCATCCTTGCGCAGCTTGCCTAAAAGCTCCCCCTTCCCACGGATGGTAATATATTTCGGTTCAAAGTCATGCTCAAAATCAATACCCATCTGGCTTTTCGGCATGTCACGCACATGTCCCATGGATGCTTCGATTTTGTAATTGTTCCCCAAAAATTTGCCGATGGTTGCCGCCTTTGCAGGAGACTCTACGATAACCAGATATTTCTTTCCTGTTTTCGCAGCCTTTTTCACCGTTGCTTTCTTTTTTGTTGTTTTCTTTGCTTCTTTTTCTGCCGTGGCTGTTTTTGCCATTCGTTTCTCACCTCAGTTTTCAATGTGCTCTGATGTAGCCTGCCTGCGGTATTTTTTCAATATAGCCGGAAAGCTCTAACAGAGACAGAATATACTGCACCTCCTGCACCTTTCTGCCAAGCCTTCTGCAAAGCGCTTCAGCAGAAATCGGGGTACTGTCCTCAATCAGATCGAAGATTTCCTTTTCCTCAGGCGAAATATTTTCCGCCGTTTTAATCTGAAATTTTACCTTTTCTGTTTCTTTATATGCAATGCCCAATGCCGACAGGATATCGCTGCCCTCCGTAATGATGGGACAGCCCTGCTTAATGAGGGCGTTCGTGCCGTAGCTTAATGCACTGGTGACATTTCCCGGGACGGCATAAACCTCCCTGCCGTAATCCAGTGCCAGATCTGCCGTGATAATCGTGCCGCTTCTCTTTCCCGCTTCGACCACCACAACCATTTTGCTCAGTCCCGCAATGATGCGGTTTCTGTTCGGGAAATTCTTAGCAACCGCAGGCATTCCGGGCGGATATTCGGAAATGACGCAGCCGTTTTCGATGATGCGCTCCATCAGCTCCTTATTTTCCGCAGGATAGCAAATATCCACACCGCAGCCGAGCACAGCAATCGTTTTTCCGCCACCATCCAGAATCCCTCTGTGTCCCTCGCTGTCAATGCCACGCGCCATGCCGCTGACCACAATCACATTGGTCTTACCCAAGTCCTTCGCAATGTCATAGGCAACCGTTGCGCCGTAACGGGAGCATTTTCTTGCACCGATGATAGCAACCGTATCAATTTCATCATCGGGAATCTCTCCACGGACATAAATCCCAAGCGGCGGATTCTGAATTTCCCTCAGCAGTCGGGGATACCTTGGATGCCAGTAGGAATAAAAGTCAATTTCCTTTTCCTCTAATTCAATAATCCAATCGTTCAGTTGGTCTTCCTCTCTGGAAAGGAGCAGACCCTCCGTCAGCTTCTCTCCCAGAATTGCAGACCGCCGAATTGCAGAGGGTTCCGCACGCCAAACGGCTTCTGCGCTGCCGAAATGCTCCAGAAGACGATGCGCACGTTTCAAGCCGATGCCATCAATCCGCGTCAGCCACATCAGATAATATTCTTCCATACGAACACTCCTTCCCCTCTGTGAGTTACGACCTATACTATAAATGCTTTCTTTTCAAAATTCAATACCAAATTTTTTAAAACTTTAAAAATTCAGCAATTATGATGTATATAACAGATGGATTTTTGTGTTCTGATTGAAATTTTTGTGAAAAATTGTTATGATGTAAAAAAATTGTTCAAAAACAAAAAGAAAAGAGGCTTCGAAATGCTTTCCATTATAAAATCAGCTGCACTCCTCGGCATCGACAGCTATCCTGTCGAGGTTGAGGTAGACCTGAGCAACGGTCTGCCCGCCTTTGATATTGTCGGTCTGCCCGATTCCGCAGTGAAGGAATCGCGTGAGCGTGTACGTACCGCTATTCGCAATGCAGGCTTTTCCTTTCCCGTCAAGCGCATTACTGTCAATCTTGCTCCTGCCGATACAAAAAAAGAAGGGGCTGCCTTTGATTTACCCATCGCACTGGGAATTCTTTCTGCCTGCAATCTTTTTTCCGCAGAAAAAACAGAGGATGCCCTCATTACAGGGGAGCTTTCTCTGGATGGGTCTGTGCGCCCTGTCAACGGCGTTCTGCCCATGCTGTATGATGCCCTGCGCCGCGGCATTTCCGTTTCCTATGTTCCCTTTGAAAATGCAGAAGAAGCGGCTCTGGTAGAAGGAATGACAGTCTATCCCGTTCATTCCGTGAAGGAGATTGTCGCACACCTTTCGGGCGGCACGCAGATTGCACCCTATCATAAGGAAGGTAATGCCTTTTCCCTTACCCAAACGGATATACCTGATTTGGATTTTTCTCATGTAAAGGGGCAGGAAAACGCCAAACGTGCCATGGAAATCGCTGCGGCAGGCGGACATAACATCCTTCTCATCGGGCCGCCGGGCTCAGGGAAAACCATGCTCGCCAAGCGTCTGCCTACTATTCTGCCCGATTTAAGCTTCGAGGAAAGCATTGAAATCACAAAGATTTACAGCGTAGCAGGACTTCTGAAGGAGAAAAATTCTTTGGTCAGAACAAGGCCCTTCCGCTCTCCCCATCATACCATTTCCGCCTCTGCATTGACTGGCGGCGGCAGAATTCCGCGTCCGGGCGAAATTTCTCTGGCGCATCACGGGGTACTGTTTTTAGATGAGCTACCTGAATTTCAGCGCAATGCGCTTGAGGTTATGCGCCAGCCTCTGGAGGACGGCAAGGTCACGATTGCGCGCGTCAACGGCACACTGACCTTTCCATCCGATTTTATGCTTGCGGCAGCGATGAACCCCTGCCCCTGCGGCTATCTGGGCAACAGTGAGAAATGCCATTGCTCTGCGAATGAAATCATGAAATACCACAGAAAAATCAGTGGCCCTCTTTTGGATCGTATTGATTTAATGGTAGAAATGCCACCCGTTGCGTATGAGGAGCTAGACAGCACTATCCCTGCGGAATCCTCCGCCACCATTAAGGAGCGTGTTGTCTGCGCACATAAAATTCAGCTGGAGCGCTTCCGGAACGAAGGCATTTTCTTTAATGCGCAGATGAACGCGGCACAGATTGAAAAATACTGCGCTTTGCGCGAAGAGGATAAGGAACTGCTGCGTACCGCCTTCGCAAGAATGGAATTAAGCGCACGCGCCTACCATAAAATCCTTAAGCTGGCGCGCACTGCCGCTGACCTTTCGGGTGATGCGCAGATTACACGAAAGCATCTGCTTGAGGTGCTGCAGTATCGCTCTCTGGACAGAAAATATTTATTATAAAATTATAAAATCCTGATTTCGACTTAAATGAGTGAGGTAATTTACAAATGATGATTTATTCTAAACGACAAATGTCTGATACTTTTCTGATTGCTGTCCTGCTTGCTGTGGTTGGCGGTTCTCTGGATGCCTATAGCTATGTAGCAAGAGGACATGTTTTCGCCAACGCGCAGACGGGGAATATCGTCCTGTTCGGTCTGCATTTGGCAGATGGCGAATGGATGCAGGCAGGAACGTATATTATCCCTGTGCTTGCCTTTGTGCTGGGTATCTTCATTGATGAATGGATAAAAAAATTCATCTCCCCCCTGCCGAAGGTACACTGGCGGCAGATTGTATTGCTCTTTGAAATTGCGATGCTTTCAATCGTAGCGTGGCTCCCCTTCGGAGAAAGGCACGATATAGTTGCAAACGTGTTGGTTTCCTTTGTCTGCTCCATGCAGGTGCAAAGCTTTCGTAAGGTACATGGCTTGCCCTATGCCTCCACAATGTGTACGGGCAATCTCCGTAGCGGTACAGAGCTATTGTTTCGTTTCGTGCAGAGCGGCGATAAGGAGCTGCGCTATAAAAGCCTGCATTATTACGGCGTGATTTTCTTCTTCATCCTCGGCGCAGGCTGTGGTGCGCTTGTCACACAGCATTTCGGCAGCACCACTATCGTCTATTGCAATATTCTCCTGCTTCTGACCTGTGCACTGCTTTCCATTGAGCATGTGGAGGAATAAGAAATCCGATAAACCGGATAAACTAAAAAGACCTTACCCATTCGTGAAAATGAGCAAGGTCTTTTTTTATTATGTGTTTTGATTATTTATTATGCTTTTCAATCGCTTCTGTCATGCGTTCCAGTCCTGTTTTAATGATGCTGCGCGGCATTGCAAGGTTCAGACGAACATACCCTTCCGCATTGCCGACGAACAAATCATTGCCGCCTTCCAGCAAAACGCCTGCGTTATTTGCAAAGAATCCGGGCAGATCCACAACATCCGGCAGGCAGCCCTTCAGATTCACCCAGGCAAGATAGGTTGCTTCGGGAACAGAGAACACCGCCGCAGGCAGATGCTCCGCCAGATATTCCTTTACAAACATAAAGTTTTCATCCAGATACGTCTTAAATTCCGCAAGCCATTCATCACATTTCTCATACGCCGCCTGATGTGCAGCAACGGAAAGCGGATTAACAAAGCCTACGATTTTATCCCGTTTGCAGAAAATCTTCCGCAGCTGTGCATCTCGAATGATGATATCAGAGAACATCAGCCCTGCCATATTGAAGGTCTTGCTAGCAGACATGCAAGTAATCAGCTTGTCGTAAGCGGGCATAACCTTCCCCATAGGAATATGCTTTCTGCCGTTTCTGATGATATCGCAGTGGATTTCATCAGAAATAAGCCAGAGATTATGCTTCTCCACGATTTCCGCTACCCGCTTCAATTCTTCCTCTGTCCACATTCTGCCGGAGGGGTTATGGGGGTTGCACCAGAGCACCAGCTTCACCAGAGGGTCTGCCGCTTTTTTGGCAAAATCATCAAAATCAATCATAAAGTAGCCGTTTTTATCAATCTTCAAATCGGAGCAGACATATTCCACACAGTTATATTCTGCGGCATGCTGAAAATAGCCATACGCAGGTGCAACCATTAGAACCTTTTCATTCTTTGTCAGCAAAGATTCCAGAAGCTGATACAGCGCAGGAATAATCCCTGGAGAAAAGGTCAGTTCTTCCTTCGGGAAGTCCCAATCGTACATCTTTCTGCACCATGCGGAAAATGCCTGATAGTAATCATCACTGTAAACACAGCTATAGCCGAAAATACGCTTCTCTACCCTTTTCTTAATGGCTTCACAGATTTCGGGAGGTGTCGCAAATTCCATATCCGCAACCCACATTCTGACAAATTCATCATCCGCATAGGGAAATTTCATTTCAGGGCCTGCATGGAAAATATAGCCACGAAAGCCGTCCGTATTGAGCGCATTCGTATTTCTTCTGTCGATAATTTCATCAAAATTGTACTTCATGTAACCACTCCTTTGTATCTGTTTTCCTCTGTCGCCGTCAGCATTTTTGCCTGTTCAAAGTATAAAGGAAAATTTTCCGCAAAGCAATCAATTCTTAGCATTTTTATAGATTTTCCATGAACCGCTTATTTCCCAAGTATGTCTTTAATTTCTTCCAGCGTTTCCGCAAAAAAGATGCCCTTCTGCCGTTCCGCAGAGGAAAGCCCCTTTTCAATCATAAGAGAGAGCAGATGCTTCAGATCATCGTAGTATCCATTCAGATTATACAGAATACAGGGTACATTCAACTGATTCAGGGCAACCTTGCTTATAATTTCAGAAATTTCCTCCAGCGTGCCTGTGCCGCCCGGAAATGCAATAAACGCATCCCCAAGGGCAATCATTTTCGCCTTCCGTTCGGACATATCCTTCGTAACAATCAATTCTGTCAGCCCATTGTACTGGAAGCCTGCATCCATGAAAAACTGCGGTTCTACGCCTGTTACTTTGCCGCCGGCTTCAAGGACAGCCTTTGCAAGCTCACCCATCAGCCCTGTTTTCGAGCCGCCATATACCAGTGCATTGCCGCTTTCACCAACCCAATGCCCCAATGCCTGCACTGCCTCACGCAGACGGTTGTCATTGCCTTCATTTGCTCCAAGGTATACAGTAATATTCATTCTTATTCTCCTTCTTCCTCAAAAAAAGTAACACAAAAAAGAACCAACCGATTCTTCGGTCAGTCCTTTTGATTTTTCATTAAAAAATTCGTCTTGCTGTTACATATGTATTTGCGCTGTAGCCGCTGTTCAGATTTGTTACGGTAACACCGTTGCCCTTTCCATCCGTTGAATGAACGTATGTACCGTCACCGCAATAAATGCCGACATGGCTGATACTGCTGTTTCCACCTGTATTAAAAAATACCAAATCGCCTGCCTGCAGATTCGCCTTGGAAACCTCTACGCCGTTGCTCGTCATAGATGCAGAAGAACGACTCAATGTGATGCCGAAATTTTTATAAACAGCGTATACAAAGCCGGAGCAATCTACGCCTGTGTTCAGATTCGTGCCGCCCCATACATAAGGCGTACCGATGAACTGCTTGCCGTATGCAACCACCGCAGCACCCTTTGCAGATGCTGTATTGCTTGTAGTGTTATCAGGCTTTTCGCCTGTTTTCACAGTCAGGTAATCTGCGGAAACATATCCCTTCTGCCCTGCATCTGTCACAATGCTGACCCAATCCTGTCCAGCACGTTCCACATCAACAATCGTACCGGAAGGAAGAACCGTCAGCACCTCTGCACTTGTGGATGCTTCCTTGCGCAGCTTCAAGCCAGAGCCTGCTGTTACCACGCCGTAGGTATCCTCTGCTTTTGTTGTTGCGCTTACAGGTGCAGCTGTGGTTTCGCTGCTTACCTTGGAAACATACTGCAACAGATTGCCGGAAACATAATCCTTGCTGACATAAGCAGAACCGCCGTTATAGGAAACACGATACCAATCGTCATTCTGTCCTGTTACGGTGACTGCTTCCCCGCTGCTGAATTTTTTCAGAGAATTGGAGGCTGTAGTTGCCTTTTCTCTCAAGTTAACACCGGAGCCGGTAATGCTGCCATCTGCCTTTGTTACGGAGAAATAATCTGTGAATACATAACCGGTTGCACCGTTATAGGAAATCTTGAACCAGTTATCAACCTTATCCAGAACGGTATATTCCGTACCCTTGTTAATTTTACCTAACACATTTGCACCTGTACTTGCCCCTGCGCGGACATTTACATTTGTACCGGAAGCCTGTCCCACGTTTGCCGCGAACGCAGTTACAGTACTCAGCACAACAAGTGCAGCTGTGACACAAAGCTGTTTCATTACTTTATTTAAACCCATTGGAATCTCCTCCAAACCATTTTCCGTCATAATTGTTACAAATCTATTACATTCAGTATAAAAAAAAGTAATAAATCTGTCAATAGTTTTCTGTCGACAGAACCTGTATTTTCTGATTTTTCCGGAAGAAAAGGCTACAGAAAATACTCATTTTCCGTAACCTTTCGGTATTTCCTCTTTCTTAGGATTTCTTTAAGATTTCTTCTTTGAATTTCCCGTTTTCATAGAAAAGCTCACCATCGGCATAGATTTTACCATCCCTTGTCATGTCATTGATCATGTCCCAATGGATAGCAGATTCGTTTTTGCCGCCTGCCTCCCGGAAGGCTTCGCCAATCGCCATGTGCATAGAACCGCCGATTTTTTCATCAAACAGGATATTTTTCGTGTGCCGCTGGATTCCGTAATTCGTGCCAATGGCAACCTCGCCGAAATAGCGAGAGCCTGCATCGGTGTCCACATAGGACAGCAGGGTGTCCAACATTTCTTCATTTTTGCAGGAAACATCCACAATGCGTCCCTTTTCTACCGTCAGGCGTACCTCGTAAAATTCATTCCCGTTCATGATGGCGGGATAGGAAAAGGTGATATAGCCGTTAATCCCATCCTCTACAGGAGAGGTAAAAATTTCGCCGTCAGGGAAATTGGCATCCCCGCAGCAGTTAATCCATTTTCTGCCTGCCACGTTCACGAAAATATCCGTATCCTTAGAAAGAATATGCAGTTCCTTCTTTCCATCCAGATAGCTTGCCCATTTTTCCTGCCATGCCGCCATTTCCTGCCATTTTGCAACAGGATCTTCCTCGTAAAGATAGCCTGCGGTGTAAACGAAATCCTCATATTCCTCCAGGCTCATGCCTGCATTTTGGGCATCCCCGTTGGTCGGGAACTGTGTGCCGCACCAGCGCAGCTCACCCGTTCCCATGCGTTCGGAATAAATCTTGCGGTTGTCCTTATTCGCCAGACGCTTCTGTTTCAGTCGCTCCGCTTCGATGGACTGCATGGTCTTTGTGTTTTCGCTACCCCATGCGCTGATCCAGACATCGCTTTTTGCGCAGGCACCAAAACGAATATTTTCTCTGGCATATTGCTCCTCTGTCCCATTTTTCAGAAGCTCCGCATCCACATCGGGAACGTCAATATAATATTCCACCAGCGCGCCCGCTTTCACTGCCGCCCTTGCGACTGCCTTGATAAACGGCAATGCCGCATCCTCTGCGGAAATAGCAACGCGGTCGCCTTTTTTCACCTTTGTTGAATAATTTACCAGCACATCTGCTAGCTTTTCTAATCTTTCGTCCTTCATACCCTCACGTCCTTACAAAAAAATTTCTATAAAAAAGATTCTCTTTCTGCAAAAAGGTGCTTTTTACCGCACATGAATCTGACACATCTGCATGGTCTGCAATGCCGCCGCATGGCTTTCGGGTCTTACCCCTGCACAGCAGGATGCGTCCACGCTGATTTTCACCTCAGGCAGTCTTGCCTTTAAAATCAGCGCATTAGAAACCACGCAGATATCGGTGCAAAGACCGATAATCTCAATTTCACATTCTTCCGCAGGCAGTCCTGCAAATTCCATGACCATCATATCTGCCAGCTCCCATGAACCGAAGGATGGTTTATTCATCACAACGGCACTGCCCAGAGCCGCCTGTACCTTTTCATTCAGCTGCCAGCCGTATGTGCCTTCGATACAATGCACAACGGGGAGGTTTTCACCCTCCTGCGTTTGCAAATAATTATCCTGATGGGTGTCTCTGGTTGCATACACGCAATCCTTGGTGTAGGTGTTGATTTTTGCAATCACATTGTCTACAATCGCCTCCGCCTCAGGTGTGCCGAGAGAGCCGTCAATAAAGTCATTCTGCATATCCACAACAATCAAAATTTTTTTCATTTTTCTTTATCCTTTCCCTTTTTTCGGGTTATTTTTCTGATATAGATGTATCATACCACAGGGAAATTCTTCTTTCAAGTAAAGTCGTGTATCTAATCTGTTCTAATCCAGTTCCTTTTATCGTACCTCTGCGCCGCCCCATTCCAGAACGGTGAAGCCCTCTCTTGTAAGCGTCGGCAGCTCCTGTTCGGGAACGGAAACAGGCTGTTCCAACGACTTAAATGCCATAAATACGCGTAGCATATAATCAGGCTCAGGAGTAATATGCAGCTTTGCGGATGCATCATAATTTTCCCATTGGAAGGAAATCAGATTATAGGCGTTATTCTGCATATATGGCAGCCAGTAAACAATAAATTCATTGTATTCCTTCGGTATCATGCCCATTGCCGCAAGCTTTTCCTGCAGGAAGGCAACCGTATCCTCGCCTTTTACGACAAAGCCCTGAGAAAAGTCCATTTCCCCATAACCCTCTCCTTCCCAGAAAAGGTAGGAATACTCTCTGCCATCGGCGTGGTTAATCAGTGTGCCGTCAGGCTGTGCTGTTACCTGCCAGCCATTGTTGTAGGCAGGATAGGTCGTTGTCAGTGCGCCATCGTATTCCAATTCCACAGAAACATCGGTTGTTTCCTCGGGATAAAGATAAATGGCAGGCTTTCTATATAAAATCGGCTCACCGTTCTCATCCTGCCAAGGCATGGATACTAATTCAATTACTTTTTCCTCTTCACACCATTCTATATGCATATCAAACAGATCCGCCAACTCTCTCAACATATAAAAGGTATATCCATCGATATTATAGCCATGCAGTATCTTATCTGCCACAATGTCACGCCCACCAAAACGAACCGGCATCATCGAGCGAATCGCCTGTCTTTCCTTTGTACCCGTCACATACGGCTTCGCGTCTTCTACAGGCACATAAGGTTCCCTTTTGAAGGTATTCTGCCAGTTTATCAGCTGAATTTCATTTGTTTTTGCATCATAGGATACATTGAAAAGATGGATGTAATTCTGAATATGATCTGTTACCTCCTGTGCCACATCGCGCAGGCGAAAATAGGTATACCCATCAATGTTATAGCACTGCATAGTTTCCGTATGCCCATCAAAGGATACCTCCTGCTGCAAAGGAATTGCCGTTTTTGTTACCCTTTTCTCTGCCGCATAGGCTGTTGTTTCGAACATTGTCATTGTCAAAAGCACCGCAAAAAATCGTTTCATACCCTTTGCTCCCTTCGCTTTTTCCGGAAATATTATCCTTTTTTGTTGTTTGACATCTTCATTTTACCATATTTCCTCTTCGGCAATATTACAGTCCTCTAACAAAATCCGAAAGAAATTCTTAAGAAATTTCCCTTTCTCCTTGACACAGCCTGCTTTTTCGGGGTATCATAGAAACCGTGAAAAACAATGACAGGGAATAGTAAAAAAGCCCCCTTGCCCCCAGAAAACAGGCGGTTGATGCGAGCCTCGGCAAGCCTTTTTGAACCTGCCCCTTGAGTTCCGCAGGGAAAATGCGGCGTAAGTGCGGCGTTAACGGCTTTGAGAGGATGCGTTTTTGCATCAATAAGGGTGGCACCGCCGAATGACCTTGGTCCCTTTTCAGAGGGATGAAGGCTTTTTTTATTTTCAGAAATTCTCTGTACAGAAAAGTTTTAAGGAGGAAATCAAATGGCAAAAGAAAAGAAATTTGTAGAATCCATCACCGATATGGAAGTGGATTTTCCCCAGTGGTATACGGACGTTGTAAAAAAAGCTGACCTGACGGCATATTCCAGCTTGAAGGGCTGCATGATTATCCGCCCTTATGGCTATGCCATCTGGGAGCTGCTGCAAAGACAGCTGGATGACCGCTTCAAGGAAACAGGCGTAGAAAATGTATATATGCCTATGTTCATTCCCGAAAGCCTGCTGCAGAAGGAAAAGGATCATGTAGAAGGCTTTGCGCCCGAGGTTGCATGGGTAACCCACGGCGGCGAAAAGAAGCTGGAGGAACGCATTTGTGTTCGTCCCACTTCCGAAACCCTGTTCTGCGAGCATTATGCAAACATCGTGCAGTCCTACAGAGACCTGCCCAAGCTGTATAATCAGTGGTGCTCCGTTGTTCGTTGGGAAAAAACAACACGCCCCTTCCTGAGAACCATGGAATTTTTGTGGCAAGAGGGTCATACCGCACACGCAACCGCAGAGGAGGCACAGGAAAGAACCATCCAGATGCTGAATGTTTATGCGGATTTCTGCCGTGACGTACTGGCTATCCCCGTTGTTAAGGGCGAAAAAACAGAAAAGGAACGCTTTGCAGGTGCAGCACACACCTTTACTATTGAATCCCTGATGCATGATGGGAAGGCACTGCAGTCCGGCACCAGCCATAACTTCGGTGACGGCTTCGCGCATGCGTTTGGCATCCAGTATACCGATAAGGAAAACAAGCTCCAGTATGTACACCAGACAAGCTGGGGCATGACAACCCGTATGATTGGTGCTATCATCATGGTGCATGGTGACAACAGCGGTCTGGTTCTGCCCCCTCGTATCGCGCCCACACAGGTGATGATTGTTCCCATCGTGCAGAAAAAGGAAGGCGTACTGGAAAAAGCAGCTGAGCTGAAAAACAGACTGGCAAAGGTTTGTCGTGTAAAGCTGGATGATTCTGATAAATCCGCAGGCTGGAAGTTCTCCGAATATGAAATGAAGGGGATTCCCGTTCGTCTGGAAATCGGCCCCAAGGATATTGAACAGAATCAGTGTGTTCTGGCAAGACGAGATACCGGAGAAAAGATTTTCGTTTCTCTGGATGAGCTGGAAACAAGAGTTCCTGCCCTTCTGGATGAAATTCACGAAAATATGCTGAAAAAAGCAACCGAACACCGTGAATCCAGAACCTACGTTGCAAAAACAATGGATGAATTTGAAAAAATCATCAACGAAACACCCGGCTTCATTAAAGCAATGTGGTGCGGCGATCAGGCCTGTGAGGATGCCATCAAGGAAAGAACAGCGGCAACCAGCAGATGTATTCCTTTTGAACAGGAAGAAATCTCTGATGTCTGCGTATGCTGCGGCAAGCCTGCGAAGCACATGGTTTACTGGGGCAGAGCATACTAATCCCACAACAGAATAAAGCAAATTAAAAAAGGGTAAATCTTCAAATAAAAATGAGGATTTATCCTTTTCTTTCTTCATTCTCTTTTCGGTTATTCCTTTTTCTGCCCTTTCAGATTAAAAAGCAGCAGACCACAGATGATAATCGCACCACCGACAAAGGTTCCCATCCCCGGCACCTCATGCAGAAGCAGAAAACTCATCAGAGTGGACAGCAGCGGCGAAAGGAACATAAAATTCGCCACTTCGCTTGTTTTTTCCGCATACGCCAGAGCCTTCGCCCAGAGGATACAGCCGACGGCATTAGAGATAATTGCAAGATACAGCAAGGCGAGAAAATGCTTCGGCTCCCCGGTTACCATCTCCCGAAAGCCCTGCATAGCAGAAAAGCAGAGCCACAGCGCTGCTCCAAGCATGCTGAAGCAGGTAATCTGTGCGGAGGTATAGCCCATGGCAACCAGCTTTCTTGTCATAATGTTATAGCCTGCCCAGGAAGCGGCAGAAAGAAGCATCCAGAGCATTGCCGCATCAATGGAAAACATGCCATGGCTGTCCCAAAGCAGAAGAATCATAACACCTGAAAAGGCAATAAAAATTGAAATCCAACTTACCGGACCGATTTTTTCTCGGTACACCTTGGATGCAATTATTGCCGTCATAATCGGAGATGTAGCAACCAGAAGGCTGCACGTTGCGGAAGGCAATGTCTGCAAGCCGATATTCATTGCCACCGTATAAATCACATACCCAAGCGCCCCCGCAAGCAGGAATAACGGAATATGCTTTTTCTTCGGCAGTGCCATTCCTTGGAATTTCCCGATGAACAGCATGAAGCTCCCTGCAATGAAGCTGCGAAGAAACGCCAGCGGCACAACCGTAAAATGTGTCTGCGCAATTTTTGTCAGCGGATATGCCGAAGCCCAAAGGAATATGGTAAATAGGCTGTACCCGATGACCTTTTTCTTTTGTATTGTCAAAGCTGTCCCCTTCTTTCTCTTTAGACACGATACACCATTTTTCGCAAAAATGCAAACAAAAAAAGAGAGGGACATCTAAGCCCCTCTTAAAATCATTTCCCTTTCAGGTTAAAGACTACGATACTGATAATAATAATCGCGCCGCCGATAAATGTGCCTGCATTTGGCACCTCATGCAGAATGATAAAACCCATGATGGTGGAAAGCAGCGGTGTCACAAACATGAAGTTTGTTACCTCACTGGTGCGTTCCGCGTAGCTCATTGCCTTGCCCCATGTAAAATATGCCGTTGCGGAGGGTAAAGCCCCCAGATAAATCAGTGCAATGATGTGGCTCACGCTTGCACCTGCCAGCTGATGCAGTCCATCCCCCGCCCAGAAGCCAAGCAGAATGGCACCGCAAATCATGCTGTAGGTTACGATTTCTAAGGCATTATAGCCCATTGCAGAAAGCTTCCTTGTCATGATATTATAGCCGCAGAATACGATTGCCGCACCGACTGTCCAGATAAGACCGATATTGATGGAAAATACGCCTTCCCACAAAAGCAGAATCAGCACACCGATAAACGCAGCCGCGATTGCCGCCCAGCCGATGGGTTTGATTTTCTCTTTATATAGATGGGATGCTACGATTGCAGTCAGAATCGGGGTTACCGCAATGATAATACTGGAGGTTGCGGAGGTCAGTGTCAGAATACCTGTGTTAAAGGTAATCATATAGCCCGTAAAGCCAAGACCGCCGGATACAAAGAACAAAGGGATGTGCTTTTTCTGCGGCAGGCGAATGTGACAGCATTTCCCTATGATAATCAGAAAAATTGCTGCGACCGTACAGCGCAGAAAACCCAGAGGAATGGACGTAAACTGCTGCTGTGCCACCTTCGTCAACGGAAAAGCAGATGCCCAGAGAAAAACACTCAGAAAACTCAAACCAAATACCTTTTTCTTTTCACTCGTCATTTGTATTACCTCCAAAATTATAAAGTAAAATGCGGAAAGTCTTTATTTTGTTCATTATATCAAACAAATGTAAATAATACAATGCCGAATTATATATTTTCAAAAAAACATTTTACAATAAAAAACACCCGAAAATCTTCGGGTGCGAGAAGCTGATAGCGGGACTCGAACCCGCGACCTATTGATTACGAATCAATTGCTCTACCAACTGAGCCATATCAGCGTGACTGAATGATATTATAGTATACTTTTATAAAAAAATCAAGTTTTTCCTAAAATTTCTATCCGACAAAAATTTTATTACTGTTTTTATTACTATATTTATGAAATGATAAAAAAAACGAACCGATTTCCAAAGGAGTTCGATTCGTTTTTGTTTTCTTTTTTTAATTACATTTTTTCGGGTTCGGGATAATCCACGCCAAAGGTATCTACGGTTACCTTCACCATAACCTGATCCTCCAGAGGCTTGTCCTGTCTGTTTGTTTTTGTTTCGGCAATACGGTTTACTACATCCATCCCTTCAATCACCTTACCGAATGCAGCATACTGCCCATCCAGATGTGGAGAGGTTTCATGCATGATAAAGAACTGAGAGCCTGCGCTGTGAGGGTGCATTGCTCTTGCCATAGAAAGTACGCCGGGGGTATGCTTCAGGTCATTTTTGAAGCCTGCCATGCTAAATTCGCCTGCGATATGATAGCCGGGGCCGCCCATGCCTGTCCCCTCAGGGCAGCCACCCTGAATCATAAAGCCGGGAATCACTCTATGGAAAATTTTGCCGTCATAAAAGCCTTTTTTCACCAGAGAGATGAAATTATTGACTGTATTGGGTGCAATTTCCGGATACAGCTCAGCCTTGATGATGCCGCCGTCCTTCATTTCAAATGTTACGATAGGATTCATACGATTTCTTCCTTTCTGAATTTAAGTTATCTTTATTTTAACAAAAAAGCCTCCGCCGTACAAGTCCCTCTGCGGTTATTTTCCCTCTTGCCGCAGTGTTACCTCAATCAGCTCGGGGCGGTTGAAAATACGGAAAGGAAAGCTGCTGTTGCCTAAGCCGCGGCTGACAATCATAACCGTTCCGTCCTTTTCGTGCATTCCCTCTGTATATTTCGGGAAAAAGCCCTGATGCGGCGCAAAAACCCCCTGTCTGAAGAAGGGAATCACAATCTGTCCGCCATGCGCGTGCCCTGTAAAGACCAGATCCAATCCTTCATGCACATAGGTTTCAAATAATTCCGGTCGGTGGGAAAGCAGAATGTTAAAGCTGTCCTCCTGCCCTGCCATCAGGCTATGCAGAAGCAAATCATAATGCCGATTCGCCTTTTTATCTGCCAGACCGAGCAGTGTTATCGTATCTCCATTTCGCTCGATAACAGATTTTCCGTTATTCAGCACCGTAACCCCGGCCTCGACCAGTGCTTTCTCCAGAATTTCCCATTCGCCGCTCTGATGCTCATGGTTGCCGCTGACAAAATACACGGGCGCGTAGGTCACCAGTGCGTGAATGAATTCCATTGCACCGTCTACGTCTGTTCTGTTCTCATGCCTATCTACAAGATCTCCGGTAATCACAATAATATCCGGACAGCTTTGTTCGATTTTGCGCAGGAGCGGCTCCTGTCTCCTCCCGAATACCTTATTCTGCAAATCCGCAATCTGCAAAATTTTATAGCCGTCGAAGCCGGCAGGAATCTCCCCTCGGTATGTCATTTTTGTCAGAATCAATCCATTATTCTGCCAATAAAGAAATGCCCCTAAGAGAAGCCCTCCACAAATACAGCCCAGGGTTCTTTTTTTCATCATACTGCTTCACCCTTTCGTTTTTCTTTACATTATAAAGGCAACTACGGCGGCTTTCAAGAAATACCGAAACGAAAAAATTTCTTTCTTCGTTGAAAAATGACAAAAAAAGTGATATGCTATCAGAAAGTATGTTCGTATTTTAGGAAAGGAGGGCTCTTATGACCAGAATTATTTTTCATATTGATGTCAACAGTGCATATCTCAGTTGGACTGCCATTTCCCTTCTGAAAAAGGGAGAACCGACCGATTTACGCACCATTCCCTCCATCATTGGCGGGAGTATAGAGGATCGTCACGGCATTGTTCTGGCAAAATCTACCCCCGCGAAAAAACACGGCATTGTGACAGGTGAGCCGATTATACAGGCATTGCAGAAATGTCCGAATCTGATTGCCTATCCACCCGATTTTGCGCTGTATTCCAAATGCTCTCGTGCCATGTTCGATATTCTTTCGGAATATTCTGACCGAATTGAGCCATTCAGTATAGATGAAGGATTTCTGGATTATACAGGAATGGAAGCTCTGTTTGGGCCTCCAATCGAAGCCGCAAAAGCCATTCAGAAGCGCATCCTTGCAGAGCTTGGCTTTACCGTCAATATCGGCATCAGCACCAATAAGCTTTTGGCGAAAATGGCAGGCGAATTGGAAAAACCGAATAAGTGCATCACCCTTTTCCCCGAGGAAATTGAAACAAAATTTTGGCCCTTACCGATTGAGGATTTGTTCATGGTCGGGCGGCGCACCGCTCCGCGTTTGCGAAAAATGGGAATTCGCACAGTTGGCGAGCTTGCTGCGTATCCGCCATTGCTTTTGGAAAAGGAATTCAAAAGCTTTGGCAAGCTGCTTCACGCTTATGCAAATGGGATAGATGACAGCCCCGTTGCCCCCTCCGTTTCCGAAAGCAAATCTATTGGCAACAGCACCACAACCCCCTTTGATGTGACCGACCGCGAAGCTGCGTACAAAATTCTGTTGGCTTTATCGGAAACCGTTTCCATGCGTCTGCGGCAGGAAAAGCTTTGTGCAGAGGAAATCGCCGTTACGCTGAAAACCGCTAATTTTCAAGTTTATTCCCACCAGAAGCAGCTGCCAAATGCCATCGACTGCACCAATGCGGTTTATGCCGCCGCGGCGGAAATCTTTGATGAGGTCTGGAAGGGCGAACCTCTGCGGCTGTTGGGGGTGCGCGCGGGCAAGCTTTGTAAAGAGGATTGTATACAGCTTTCCCTTCTGGAGCAGGATTGGAGCAAACAAAAAAAGGCAGATGCCGCCATGGATGCCATCCGCAAAAAATACGGAAAAAACAGCATCCGCCGCTCTACCTTTCTGGGCGAAAAAAATACATTTCAAAAGGAATAAATGACAACCTGCTTTGGAATGATTCTGTTACGCCGCATATTTCATAATTAAAAGCTCTACCGCGGTTTCCTCTGCCGCCCTGCCCGATTTGATATCCAAATCCGCTTGCAGGCAATCTCTGACTGCCTGTTTCCAGCCTGCCACGGGGAAGCGTTTTGACTGCCGCTGATATTCCTTCACCGCAAATTCGCGCAGCTCCAGCCTTGCCGCAATCTGCTCCTGTGTTAGCCCGTTCTGCGTCAGCAGCATCGTTTCCAGAATCAGACGAAATTGTCTGGTAATCAGCGAAAGCACCATATACGGGGATTCCTTCATGGAAAGCAGTGTGCGATAAATCTGAACCGCCCTTTCGGGATGCTTTTCTGCCACCGCCTTCACAAGGTCAAACACACGCGCCTCCAGAGAAACTGTACAGACTGCACGAATATCCTCCGCGCGGATTTCTGCTTTCTCTCCCTTATAGGCAATCAGCTTTTGCAGCTCGCCATCCAGATTTTCCATATCATGATCCACTGTCTGCAAAAAGAGATTTAGTACGCCATCGCTCATCTGCATCCCGTTTGCTTTACAGCGCTGTTTTATCCATGTGCCTAAGTCCTTTTCCGCCTGTTTTTTGAACTCAACCGCCTGTCCGTTTTTGACAACCGCCTTATAAAGTGCATTGTTTTTTTCTACCTTTTCCTCAATGAAAAGCAGGCAGACCGTTTCGGGTAGATTAGAAAGAAAGGCTTTGAGCTTTTCACCCTCCTCTTTTCTGCCACCCTTCTGGAAAAAAGCACTGTTTCGCACGATGACCAGGCGTTTATCATTCAGAAACGGCAAGGTTTCCGCCGCATCCATGATTGCCGCCGCAGTTGCCCGTTTTTCCTCGAAGCTGTCCTCATTCATCATTTCCGCGCCATCGGGCAGAATTGCCTTGCGTAGTGCCGCTTCATATTCCCGAATGAGGTAGGTTTCTTCGCCGAAAAAGAGATAGCAACGGCTAAATTCATGATTTCTCCAGTTTTTCTTTAATGTTTTCATATAACGGTTTCCTTTCCGTCATGGTTTCTATGTTCATTGCACCGTCTTTCCCTATGGTCACAAGGATGGTTCCATCCTCATCCGTACGAAAAATTTCGGCACCCGTTTTTTGCAGACGTTCCATGGCTTCCTTATGCGGATGTCCGTATACATTGTTCGTACCGCAGGAAATGACTGCTGCCTTTGGCGATACCTTTTCCAGAAAAGCGGCATCCGAGCTGTATTTTGAGCCATGATGCGCCACCTTCAGCACATCCGCCGAAATATTCTGCGCCAAAAGCTGCTGTTCCTCCTCCGCGGTAATATCCCCCGTAAACAGCACCTTTGTATCACCATAGCTGTAGCGCAGCACCATAGAGCCTTGGTTTTCCTCTCCTGTCCCGGCAGAAGCTCCTGTCGGATATAAGCAAAGGAACGTATCCCCTAAAGAGGAATCACCTGTTTTTATAGTATACAATGGAATATTGTATTTTTCCACCATTTCTTTCAGCAAATCGGTCTGCTCATTTTCCGCAAAGGCATAATCAGAAAGATAGAGTCCTTTTGTGGGAAGGGTTTCCAGAACCTCAAGCAGACCTGTCATGTGGTCGCTGTCCGGATGGGAAAGAAACGCACCGTCCAGTGCGGACACCCCAAGATATTCCAGATAGGGCAAGACAACGCGCTTTCCGACATTTTCACCAAAATCCTGCCCGAATTTCCCGCCGCCATCCACAAGATATGCCGCGCCATCGTATGTAGAAATCACCGCTGCATCGCCCTGTCCTACGTCCAGAAAGGCAATCGTATTTTCCTTACGGAACAGCGGATTTTCAAACACCGCACAGAACAGTGCCGCGCTCAGCATCGCCCCAACCTTCCAGCTGCCCTTTCTGCCGCCGTATTCCAGAACGAAAAACAGCAGGACATAGTACAGCACAATGGACAGGTAGGATGGACACCCAACGAGTACATACGCAAAGGGCAGACGAACCAGTGCTGTGCAGACAATTTTGAAAGCCTGCAAAATGGCATAGACACTCCCTGCTGCAAAGATGCCCGCAGGCAGACAGACTGCACCAAGCAAGACACTCAGAAGTCCGAATCCCAGAAGCAAGCCGCTCAACGGCACAATCAGAAGATTCGCGAAAATGCCGACCAGAGAGACGGAGGAAAAATAATACGCCACCGCAGGATAGCTGAACAGAGATGCATAAAGGGAGACAAGCAGACTTTCCTTCAGCCAATCAAACTTACCCCTGTCCTTCTTTTTCTTCCGCTCCATTCTGCCTATACCAAACCAGATGCCGAATACCGTCAGAAACGAAAGCTGAAAGCCTGCATGAAACAGATACAGCGGCTGAAAAAGCAGAAGAAGGAACGCCGCAATCGCCATGGTATTCAGCGCATCCGGCAGGCGATAGAACGCTCTGCCCAGAAGCACAACCGTAATCATCAATGCTGCGCGATAGGAGGACGGGGAGGATTTGATAAAAAGCAGGAAGGCAAACACAGCAAAAATCGTCACAAGCGCGGAGGTGCGTTTGCTCCTTCCCAGAGCCTTTTCCAGAAAAAATGCCAGATACAGCGCCAATATGGACAAATGCAGCCCTGAAATGCAAAGCACATGCACGACACCTGCCTTGCTGTATAAAGTATAGCTTTCCTCAGGAATTTTTTCCTTATCCCCCGTCAGCACCGCCTGCATCAATCCGCTTTCCTCCGCAGGCAAAATTCTATCCAGAACCATCTGCACACCCGCTCTGGCTCGCGCAAGCCGAACGGAAAGAGAGGTATCCTGTCCCGTTACTTTGATTTTCTCCGGATAAAGCTTATACTCATAGCCCTTTGTCAGAAGATACAGCTGTTCATCATAGCCGCCGGGGTAGCTTTGCTTGGAAAACGGCACGATTTCACCCGAAAAAGCAACCCGCTCTCCCTCCTGAAAGCGTTCCTCTCCTACCCAGACGGCATAGACCTTGCAGGGCTTTTCCTGCTTTTCAAGACTACAGCGAAGGGTCAGCTTCTGATTGCCGGAGGTAGTTTCTCCTTCTTCCAGAATCACGCCCTCGCCTGTTACGGTTTTTGTCAAAAGGCTCTGCTCTGCCTGCCAATGCACCCCTGCTGAAAAGAATCCAAGCGGAACAAAGAACAGAAGCAGCAGATAAGCAGGCTTTTTCTTGTTTATCACAAAACGAAACAGAAAAAAGAGCAGAAAAAGAAAAGAGACCAGACATATCACTTTCGATATGCCCAGTCTCATATATATTCCACAAATCATGAAAATTGTTGTCCAGAGTATCGGACGCTTCATTTCTGTTCTCCTCTTATTTCTCCTCAAGTCTTCTGATACTGTCAACTGCGGTAAACGGCGTTTTGAACTGCAAATTATCCTTATAGGTATCCAGCTTTTTCCCTTCTACCAGAAACTGCACGCGGTCAATCTGATCCAGCTTGCACAGGGAATTTACAATCGAATAAATCGTCAGCAGCTCCTCCCTTTCTCCGCCGGTGTGCTTCAGCACAAATTCCTCACTCAGATTGACATAGCAGGTGCCGTCATCTGTTGTGGTTACATCCTTGATTTTTGTACCGACAGGAATCGTTGCAACACTGCCTTTTTCCTCCGGTCCTGCAATCAGCTGTTCCAAAACGGTTTTTTCTCTGGTCTGGTTTGCGTTTACCTCTACCACACGCTCCTCCGCCACCAGATCCGTGCCTTCCGCATTTGCGAAATACAGTGTCAGAATTGCGTAGCCTGTGGTTTCCGCGGAAATTTCCGTATCTATCCAGACATTATCTCTGTTGAAAATCGCATACGCCTCACCGTTCTGATTTTTCAGCGGCTCACCCTCTACCAGAATTCGTACATTCTTCACGAAATCCAGAGAGGTCAGCGTCCAGACGACAGAGGAACGGCAAATAGTCTCCTCCAAATCATTCATCTGTAAATATTCCTCGGAAAAATCCACTGTAACAGTGGCTTGCTCCAGTGTAACAGAGCGTATCTCCAGATTCTGCGGCATAGAAGCCGTCGCACCATCCGCATTAGGGCCCTCCTGTAAAATCGCAAGCACGTTTTTCAGCATTGCCTCCTTGTCCGTTCGGGGAATATTTTTTTTCAGAGCACCCATGCCGCCGTCACTCATCATATAATAAAAATCCACTCTTTCCTCATTCGATGAAACTACGGTATCATACACCAGAACGGAACAGGGAATCAGTATGACCAGCACAATAAACAGGACGATCAGCTTTCGCGCCAAAGATTTTCGTTGTGTCATAAAATTCCTCCTTTATCCGTGTGTGGTCGGCTGCTTGAGAGGAATCCGCACCAGAATGGTCGTGCCTTCCTCCTCCTTGCTGTTTACCTTAATGCTGCCCTTGTGCATCATGATGGTGCTGTGGGTAATGGAAAGCCCAAGCCCTGTGCCGCCGGTTTCTCTGTCTCTTGTTTTATCCACACGGTAGAAGCGTTCAAAAATACGGTTGACCTCATCCTCCGGAATCCCAATGCCCGTATCTGCCACGCTGATAAATACGTTTTGATGGTCTGCATCTAAAGAAACCTTTACGGTTCCTTCCTCCGGGGTATATTTCACTGCATTATCAACCAAATTAGAAATCGCAAGGGAAAGCTTCATTTCATCTGCCTCTGCATGGATTTCCTTTGATGCGTCCCATTGCAGAGAAATATGCTTGGCATCAGCCATTGGCTGCAAGCGCTTGATGATATCCGTCATCATCTGCGTAAGATTTGTTTCCTTAAAATTCAGGGGGATTTCCTTTTGATCCAGCTTAACAAGCGTCAAAAGGTCATTGATGATTGCAGTCATACGGTCAACCTCAGAGGTAATATCATGCAGAAATTCCACATACATTTCCTTCGGAACATCCTCCTGCAGCAAAATAGATTCACTCAGCACCTTTACGGAGCTTAAAGGCGTTTTCAGCTCATGTGATACATTGGAAACAAACTGCTGGCGGCTGGATTCTACCTTTTCCAGCTGGTCTGCCATCTGGTTACAGGAAATCGCAAGATCCACAATTTCATTATGCACAATCCCCCTGACCTTTGCACGCTGTTCAAAATGCCCCTCAGACATTTTGCGAATAACGTCAATCAGATTTTTCACAGGCTCTGTAAAGACCTTTGAAATAATAACCATCACAATCAGCACTAGAAGGACAAGCGTTCCCAACAGCAGATATGCCTCCTTGCCGATATCTCCAAGAATATCATGCACATCTGCCAAGCTGTCTACAATCAGCACAACACCAACACGCGTATCACCTGCACCGACAATGGAGGCTGCGGCATAAACCGTACCGTTTTTCTGCTCCTTTGCGGTATCCTTATGCTGTAATGCCTGCACAACCTCAGGCAGAAGCAGCGTTTTCCCGACATCCTCATAGCCTGTATCATAGGTTACCAGGCAGGAGGAATCTAAAATCATAACACGAAAATTCTTTTCCTGACTGGTCTCCAAAATGGTTTCCTCCAGTGCGCTGCGGTTTTCTTCATCAAACAAAAATTCCGAGGATGTAACCTGTCCGGAGATAACATTTGCCTGACTGAGCAGGACCTTCTTCCGCTCATCCAAGAAATATCCCTGAACAGAGTGAAGAATGGTGCTTGCCAGAAGCAGGAGCGGAACAATCCCCCCTACCAGATAGCCTGCAAGCATAATCCAGCGCAGAGAAATAAACGGGAGCTTTTTCTTTTCTTTCGTCGCTTTAGTTAAAATAGTAACCAACTCCCCATTTTGTAAAGATATACTTCGGTTCGCTCGGATTTACTTCAATTTTTTCTCTCAAACGGCGCACATGTACATCCACCGTACGCACATCACCGGGGTAATCATAGCCCCAGACGGTATCCAGAAGCTTTTCTCTGCTGTAAACCTTTCCGGGGTTTTCCATGAGCAGCTCCAGAAGGTCGAATTCCTTCGCGGTCAGGTTTACCTCCTTTCCGCTGATAAATACACGTCTGCTGTCGAAGGAAAGCTCTAGGTCTCTTGCCTTCAGAACTTTTTTCTCCTGTGTCTCGGTAGGTGCTTTTTTCACACTGCGGCGCAGAATGGCTTTGATTCTCGCCTTCAGCTCCAGAATGTTAAAGGGCTTTGTGATGTAATCATCCGCACCGTATTCCAGCCCCATAATTTTATCCATATCCTCGCCCTTCGCCGTTACCATAATAATCGGCACCTGTGAAAATTCTCTTGTCTGCTGGCAAACCTCAAGCCCATCCATCTTCGGCAGCATCACATCGAGCACCACCAAATCGAAATTCTTTTCCTTGATGTTTTGCAGAGCCTCTTCCCCATCATACGCCGCAGTGACCTCCATGCCGTCCTGCTCCAAGGAAAATTTAATTCCCTTTACGATGAGCTTTTCATCATCCACCACTAAAATCTGATACGCCATTTTCAGCCTCCTTATTCTCCCACTGTAATTTCATCCTGTATTTCTGCAAAGGTTTTTTCTCCGATACCGGAAACACGCATCAGCTCCGCGATATCAGAAAAGCCGCCGTTTTCCTCCCGATACGCAACAATTTCCGCCGCCTTTTTCTCGCCAATGCCGGAAAGGCGCGTCAGCTCCTTCGCTGTTGCGGTGTTGATATTCAACCTGCCTGCATCATTTTCTGCGTTTATTTCCCGTTTTTCGGTGATTTTCTCCGCAGAAGCAGGTGTTCCCATTTCCAATGCGCCCGTTGCAAAGCTATGGCTGTACCAGATGCCGCTGAACAGAAAAAACAGCAGCACTGCCAGAAGCTTCAGGCGTTCTGTTCCGATTTTTTTAAAAAATGTATTCTCATGCAACTTTAATACAAACCTCTTTTTCTTTTTCGTTTCATGTGATAAAATAAGGTATTGCCGTTTCCTTCGGAAACGCAGATACTCATACGAAATAACTATATCACATATAAGATAAATTTTCAAATATATAGGAGATTCACATGAAAAAACGATTGACACGATTCCTGCCGTTCTTATTGGCATTTACGATAGCTCTTCCCTCTTATTCCGTCTTTGCAGAAGAAGAAAACCAAGCAAAAGAAACGCAAACAAATAAAACAAACGAAACGCAGGCAGATGAGACCACTGCGAACGATACGCTGAGCCTTGCCGCAGAAACCGCCGTTCTGATAGATGCGGCAAGCGGGGAAATTCTCTATGATAAGGATGCAGACAAAAAAATGTATCCTGCCAGCATCACAAAGCTGATGACAATTCTTCTGGCATTGGAAAACGGCAAGCTGACGGATGAAATCACATTTTCCCACGATGCCGTTTACAACATTGAGCCCGGCAGTGCGCATATTGCCATCCTCGAAGGCGAAACACTAACCTTGGAGCAGGTGCTGCGTGCAATTATTCTGCGTTCCGCAAACGAAGCCTCCAACGGCGTAGCGGAATATGTGGATGGCTCTGTGGAGGCATTTGCCAAGCACATGACGGAGCGGGCGAAGGAGCTCGGCTGTACAAATACAAATTTTGTCAACGCCAATGGACTGTTTGATGAAAACCATTACACCACTGCACATGACATGGCGCTGATTGCAAGGGAGCTGCTCAAGCACGAGGAATATCGTTCCATGATGAGCGAAACCGATTACGAAATTCCTCCGACCAATCTACAGACAGAAACCCGCTATCTGCATGGACAGCACCAGATGTTGAACCCCAATTCCATCTATTATTATAAGGATGCCATCGGCGGCAAAACAGGCTATACCGTTGAGGCAGGCAATACACTTGTGACATACGCCGAACGGGACGGGCTGACGCTGATTGCCGTTGTGATGAAGTGCAATGGTGCAGAGCATTATACCGATACCGCTGCTTTGTTCGATTACGGCTTTGCAAATTACGCATCCGTGAAGATTGCCGCGGTCAGCGACTATACCTCAACCGTACCTGTAACCGAAACCTATAACAAAAAAACCGTTGACTTGGGCAAGGTGACGATTGCACCAAGCGAGGATGTGTATTACACTCTGCCGAAGGGAACGGATGCCTCTGCCGTTACCGTAAAGACGGATATTCCCGAAGGTGTAGAGGGCACAGTCAAAAAAGGGCAGACCCTCGGCACATTGCAGCTTTCCTATAATGGCAAAACGCAGACCGTTGATTTGATTGCACAGAATGCTGTAGACGCGCTGACAGATACACAGAAGGCAGAGCTGGATAAATCCTCTCTTTCCGGCATGGTGAAAAGGGTCGCCATCGGTGTGGGGATTGCGGCAATCGTTCTCCTTCTTATTTTCTGCATCACCCGATTCATCGGCTACAGAAGCTATCAGCGCAGAAAGCAGCTGCGCAGACAAAGACCCCGCAGAAGAAGAAATTACAGAAGATAAACAAAAAGCAGACATTCGTAGAAATAAATTCTATGGTGTCTGCTTTCTTTTTCTGTTTTTTATAATCCCAAAGGCGCAAGGCTTCTTTCCAGAATCCCATGAATATAGGCGATACAGATGCCGTAATTCGTCATTTTCGCGCCCTGCTCCTTCGGTATGGAAAGTCGGTGCTGCATTTCCTTTTCATTCAGCATGCAGCCGCCGCAATGCACAATCAGCGCATAGGGAGATAAATCCGCAGGGAATGTGCCGCCGCTTGTAAATTGAAACTGCAATTCCTTCCCCGTATATTCCCGAATCCAACGGGGCAACTTGACCGTTCCGATATCCTCACACTGACGGTGATGGGTACAGCCCTCGGAAATCAGTACCGTATCTCCATTCTTCAACTGCTCCAAGGCTCTCGCCCCTTTGACATTTTGCTCCAGATTGCCCTTATACCGCGCCATCAGAATCGAAAACGAGGTCAGAGGGATATCCTCCGGTACGATTTTAGAAACCTTCCCGAAAATCTGGCTGTCCGTGATGACCAGCTTCGGACGTTTTCCAAGGGCTGCCAGCGTTTCCGCAAGCTCAAAATCTCTTGCGACAATCGAAACCGCGCCCGCCTCCAGAATATCCCGAATCGTCTGCTGCTGCGGCAAAATCAGCCTGCCCTTCGGCGCAGCGGAATCAATCGGCACAACTAAAACCACAAAATCATTTGGTTCCAGTAAATCCCCGATAATTCTGCGTTCCTTCTCCCCCTTTGGTGCTAACGCAGCAATGCGTTCCTTCAAGACGGAAATATTTTCGCCCGTTTTTGCGCTGACGAAAATTTCATTTTCTCCATCCTGCTTCTGCGTCAAATCCGCTTTGTTTTTTACGATGATATAAGGAATGCTTCTCTTTTGAATTTCTGCAAGAATTGCCGCATCCTCTGCTGTCTCCCCGACAGACGCATCTATCACGATAACGGCAATATCGGTTTTTTGCAAAACCTGATATGCCTTTTCTACGCGCATTTTTCCAAGTTCCCCCACATCATCCAGACCGGGGGTATCAATCATAACAACAGGCCCAAGCGGCAGCAGCTCCATTGCCTTCTGTACAGGGTCTGTTGTTGTGCCTGCCACATCAGAAACAATTGCTAAATTCTGTCCTGTCATAGCATTGATGACACTGGATTTTCCTGCATTTCTTCTGCCGAAAATCCCGATATGTATCCGTTCCGACAACGGTGTATTGTTCAGTCCCATTTTTTCCTCCTATTCTACCAGAGAATCCCCACGGGCGCTGACCACCCGATAGCCAATGGATTCCATCTCTGCCTTTAAAAGGGCAAGCCCCTCCGCCGCTTCATCCCCCATGGATCGTTTGTTATCATACAGACTGTAAAGCTTTCTGTTTTCCTGCGGGGAAAGGTTCGGCATGACAACATTTGCCCCTGCCAGAATCCCCATTTTCCGCCCATCCGGATGAATGGTGCTGAGTGCCGTTGTAGAGGGCAGAAGCACCTTTGGCAGCATCAACCGCAGAAGTCCCAGAAGGAAAAGTGTCAGTTCCAATGTACCTGCCTTTTCCTCCCGAAAGGGCGTATCCTTCTGGGGAATGAAGGGTCCAATGCCAATCATGTGGGGATTCAGCTCCTTCAGAAACAGCAGATCCTCCGCCAGATGCTCTGCCGTCTGCCCAGGCGAGCCAACCATAATGCCGCTTCCTACCTGATAACCGATTTTCTTCAGGTTCCGGAGGCAAGCCTTGCGGTGGGTTAAATCCAGCTCCGCAGGATGCAGCGTACGATAATGCGCTTCGTTTGCCGTTTCGTGCCGCAGCAAAAAGCGGTTCGCCCCTGCCGCAAAATACGCTTCATATTCTTCTCTTTCCCTCTCCCCGATGGAAAGCGTAATCGCACAATCGGGGTATTTCTCACGCATAGAACAGATAATATGCGTCATTTTTTCCTGCGTAAAATACAGATCCTCGCCGCCCTGCAAAACGAAGGTACGAAAGCCGAGGGCATACCCCTGTTCACAGCAGGAAAGGATTTCCTCCTCCGTCAGCCGATAGCGTTTCAGTCCTTCGTTCCCTCTGCGGATACCGCAGTAATAGCAGTTATTTCTGCAATAATTCGTAAATTCAATCAGCCCTCGAATATAGATATCCCTGCCGTAATGCCGATGGCGAATGTCTCTCGCCTTTGCAAAAAGATATTCCGCCAAATCAGGCGTTCTGCCATTCAGCAGGGTAATCCACTCCGTCTTGGTGAGGGCTTTTTCTCTCCCCAATTTGTCAATTAAATGCTTCATCTTAATTCCCATCAACCTTCTATCTTTTGCATTTTCTCTGAGTATACCATAAACGGATTCCTGTGAAAAGCACAGAAAAAATCCTCGGACGAAATTATCCGAGGATTGTATATGCAGCTCCCAATCAGTTTCCACATTCAATACTGATTTTCGTGAAGATATCCAGAATATCATCCACCTTTGTATTGACCTTTTCTTCTCCTGCCTTATCCAGCACGATATGACCCTTATCCATCATAATCAGACGACTGCCATATTCCACCGCATAGCGCAGGTTATGCGTTACCATCATTGCCGTCAGGTGCTTTTCCTGCACCACCTTATTCGTCAATTCCATGATGATATCCGCCGTTTTGGGGTCAAGTGCAGCGGTGTGTTCATCCAGAATCAGAAATTCAATCGGAGTCAGCGTTGCCATAATCAGCGTTGCCGCCTGTCTTTGTCCGCCGGAAAGCGCCCCCAGCTTGACATTCATTTTATTTTCCAGACCCAACCCCAGAATGGAAAGCTGTTCCCTATAGAAATTTTCTCTTGCCTTATTCACACCTCTGCCCAGACCGAAGGGCTTGCCCTTATTATCCGCCAGAGACATATTCTCAAGCATTGTCAGATTTGGACAGGTGCCTGCCGAAGGATCCTGATAGACACGCCCAATGGTGCGATATCTCTGAAAATCCTTCATTTTTGCAATATCCTTGCCGCCAATCAGCACCTCTCCTTTCTGAATGGGGATGCTGCCGCAGATGATATTCAGCATGGAGGTTTTGCCCGATCCATTACTGCCGACAATCGAAACAAATTCGCCGTCGGGCACAGTCAAATTAAAATCCTCAAACAGCAGTGTTTCGGAAATGGTGCCGGGATTATAGATTTTTTTGATATGCTTCAATTCAAGCATGCTCCGCACCACCCTTCTGTTTATTACCAAGAATCAAAATAATCAGGAACAGCACTGCCGTTGCCAGCTTCATCAGATTTGCGGGCAGGCCCAAGCTGATTGCCACCTGTATACAAGCCTTATAGAACACACTGCCGACCAGGACCGCCGTAGTGCCCTTCGCAAAGCTAACCCTACGGAACAGGGTTGTGCCGATGATAACCGCCGCCAAGCCAAAAACCATCTGCCCTGTCCCCATGGTACTGGAGAAGGCTCTCTGCTCCATGCAGACCAGCGCGCCGGAGAAGGCAACGAGTGCATTTGCAACCGTCAGCCCGATAATCTTTACAATGCCCTTATCCTTTGCAAGGGTGGTTACCAGTGTGCTGTTATCACCAACTGCACGCAGGAGCATGCCGCTTTTTGTCTTGAGATACCAATCCAGAATGAATTTGAAAATCATAGCTACCAGCAAGGATACTACAAATTTACGCATCATCAGGGTAGAATTGCCCATCACAGCCATAATCGGGCCGGAGGTATAAATCGTACCGATGGCACGCTCTACCGCCAGATTGGAGCCTGCAATCTGCAAATTGATGGAGAACAACGCCGTCATAGTGATGATGCCTGCCAGAAGGTCTCTGACACCGAATTTCACATGAATGACACCTGTGACCAGTCCGGCTGCCGCGCCCACCAGAAGCGCCGCTACAAGCACCAGAAAGGGGTTCATCCCCTTTACCAGAAGGACTGCCGTAATCGCCGCCCCAAGGGGAAAGCTGCCATCTACCGTCAAATCAGGAAAATCCAGTATTTTATATGTAATATAAATGCCGTAGGACAACAGGGCGTAAATAAAGCCCTGTGTCAGCGTACTGATAATCAAATCAAACATAAAGGAACCTCTTTCTATGCGGACGCTTATTCCGCAGTTACATCAATCGCATTTTCCACATCTGCGCTCAGCTTCAGTGCAGCCATTGCATCGGGATTTACATAAATTTCAAATTCGGAAATGGTTTCGTAGGGCATATCGGATGCTTTTGCCTCACCCTTGAGAATCTTTGCTGCCATCATACCTGTCTGTCTGCCCAGTGCAACGTATTCAATCCCTGCGGAGGCTACGCAGCCCAGCTTTACCTGCTCGATTTCACTGCCGTAAACAGGGATGCCTGCTTCATTTGTTTTTTCCAGAATGGAAGGCAGAACGCCGACTACGTTATTGTCTGTCAGGTTTGTGAAGCAGTCCACACCCTTCGAAATCAGCGTATCTGTTGCCTGATTCACCTCTGCCTGTGTCATAACGCCCAGTGCTTCAATCTTGAAGCCGTATTCTCCTGCCTTTTCCTGATATTCCTTTACTGCGGAAACGGAATTGGGTTCGCTTGTTGTGTAAAGAATCCCGATTGTTTTTGCATCGGGCTGAACCTTACGAATCAGCTCAAGCTGTCCTTCGATGGGAAGCTTGTCGCTGGTGCCTGTGATGTTGCCACCGGTCAGCTTTGCTTCCTCAGGGTCGGTAATTGCTGTGAAGATAACAGGGATATCCTTATCCTCTGCCGCCGCATAGCAAGCAGTTGCGGATGGTGTTGCAATCGCACACATCAGCGCAACATTCTTTGCAGAGAAGTTCTGTGCAATCTGTGTTGCGGCGTTGTCATCAAAGCCTGCATTCTGATATTCAATCTTGTAATCCACGCCTTCCTTCAAACCTGCTTCCTCCAGACCCTGCAAAAAGCCCTCTCGACAGTTATCCAAAGATGCGTGCTGTCCATACTGATTGATGCCGATAACGGGAATATCTCCACTTGCCTTATCATCTGCCGCATTGCTGCTGCCGCAGCCTGTCAGTGCCATTGCTGCCATCACCATTGCCATTGTCATTGCCATAAACTTTTTCATACCAATCGCTCCTTTTCTCATACTGTTTTTTGTTTCCTTCTGTCTCGTCTCATCTCATCTTAGCTGTTTTCTCGAACGAGGTACTCGATTTTGCCGAATAAAAAAAGCCTTATCACATAGTAATCTACTATGGGACAAGACTTGTATATTCCTGCGGTACCACCCAAATTGATGAAAAATCATCCGCTCTTTCCACTGTACAGCCATACAGTTACGCTCTGGTAACGGGTGCGTTTCCCGTCGGTTACTACTTGCTTTCGCTTTCGACCGCCCTCATAAGTCCATTCACCCATCCTCTCGCTGTTGCGATTCCACCATCCGCAACTCTCTGAAAGCTGATTTGAAAGGCTACTCCTCTTAATCATCGGTTTCTCTCTTTGGTTAGTTAGATTATAGCACCCCGATTTTATTTGTCAAGAGCTTTTTTTCAAAAAAATAAAAGCAGAAAAATAAGGACTCTTCCTGCCCTAAAAGCAGGAAAAGTCCCTGTTTTTTGATTTTATGCAATTTTCAGGCGTTCCACCAAGGTGCTGTTTTTCAAAACCTGACGAAACAGAACATAACCCACAACGGAAACGGAAAGGAATTCCCCAAACGCAACCGTTGCCATGCTCAGCAGAAGCGGACTGCCGAACAGATACAGCTCAATGCCGATGAATGCATTGCAAAGCACAGGCCAAAGGCTTGCGCCGAACAGTGTTTTGCTGCATTTCGTAATCCCCACAAGAGAAGCCGCTGTGCAGGCTGTACCGAATACAACGTCCATCATACCGAAGGGGCTGAAGCAGTTCGCGATGAAACAGCCAAGCACCAGACCGGGCGCATACTTTTTGTCGATAAATGCCATCAGCATCAGCACCTCGGAAATACGAATCTGAATCATTCCGAAGCTAAGTGGTGCAATCGCCAATGTCATCACAACATAAATTGCCGCAATGAGCGCTGTGGAAACCAGAAATTTTGTGTTTACAATGTTTTTGTTCATTAAAAAAAGACCTCCTGTTTTTTATTTACCGAGATGGTGGGATACCCATGGTCCTCTCGTGGTCCTTTTCGGTGGTATCCGTAGCAGGTACATCTCGTTTGTTCAGTTACTTTGACAGTATAACACAGGTGCAGAAAGAAATCAACCCTGCCGTTGATTCTCCGACAGGGTTTTTTGTATGTAATGATTGCTGCTCTGTATAAAAAAATTATGCCAATACTGCCGCCAGCTCTTCCACTGCCGCTGCTTCGTCCTTGCCGTCCGCAGTAATCAGGGCAGTCTGCCCTTCCTGCATATTCAGCGCGATAGTGCCCATAATGCTCTTTGCGTTAATTCTTTTTTCATCCACACTAACCTGAATTTCAGATTCAAATTTCCCGGCCGTCTGCACGAAATACGCAGCCTGTCTTGCATCCAAGGATGCCTTGATGGTAATTGATTTCTGTGTCATTCTATTCCACCCTTCCCTTCTCTTAATGCCTCAGCAATGCTGCTGATTTTACGCAGTCTATGGTTGACACCGGACTTTCCGACAGGTGTCATGAGGAAAGAACCCAGCTCTTTCAAGCTTCTGTCCGGATATTCCAATCGCACCCTCGCCACCTCTGCCAACTGCTCCGGCAGACGCGCAAGCCCGATGGTTTCCTCAATATAATTGATATCCTCTAATTGCTTTACAGCCGCTCCGACCACCTTATTCAGGTTTGCCGTTTCACAGTTGACTTTTCTGTTGATATCATTGCGCATTTCCTTGACGATGCGGACATTCTCCAAATCCATCAGCGCCAGCGGTGCCTCCATGATATTCAACAAATCGACAATCTGTTCACCTTCTTTCAGATAGACGATATAATGCTCTTTTCTCTCTACCACCTTGGCATCCAATCCGAAGGCATTGATTAACTCCCGCAGCTGCTCCGCCGCAGACAAATCCGCCAGAACGAATTCCAGATGGTAGTTCTTTTCCGGATCATTTACAGAGCCGACAGAAATGAATGCGCCGCGAATATATGCCCGCCGACAGCAGATGCTGCTGACCACAGGCGGATAAATCCGCTTTTTCAGTTTCTTCTGTTCTTTTTCTATTGTTAAAATACCGGTTGCCTGTAAGATGGCTACTGCATCGCGTACAAGCAGGGTATACACCTTAGTCTGCCGCTTCTGCCCGCTGATTCTTACAGATACATCCGCTATCATATTAAAAGTATTTCTCAATAATGTAAAGCATTTTTTCACAGCGTAATCATTCTCTGTTTGGATTTTTAAACAAAAATTTCCGCCAAACACGGCTATCTGTCCATAGATATTAACATACGCTGCAATTTCCGCAATTTCACAATGTCTTCCATTTCCAAAATGAAGGGACAACTCACCCTTAACCTTAGACGAAAATGACAAATTTGCCCCTCCTTTCTGTTTTTTGCTTATTTCTTGTGTCTGCTGTCCTTTTCAATGTCATTATGCTTGAGAAGGAGGGTGTGTCCATCCTTTCCAAGGGCATTGTAAAGGGCATTCGTAAGGGTAACAGAGCGGTGCTTTCCGCCCGTGCAGCCGATGCTGATGACAAGACTATTTTTGCCCTCTTTAATATAGTGCGGAATCAGAAATTCCAGCATATCCACCAGCTTTTTCAGAAATGTTCGGCTTTCCTCAAAGCTCATCACATAGCTACTGACAGGTTCGTCGTTCCCCGTCATTTCCTTCAGCTCCTGAATATAAAAGGGATTGGGCAGAAAACGTACATCGAATACTAAATCACTGTCTGCAGGAATTCCGTATTTAAAGCCAAAGGATTGCACCGTAATCATCAGATTTTCGTAAGATTGATTTTCTACAAAAATACGGTTAATCTGCTCCTTGAGCTGTCGGGTCAAAATCTGGCTCGTGTCGATGATATAGGTTGCCTTACGCTTGACATCCTTCAGTATTTCGCGCTCCTTCTGAATTCCCTCTTGAATGGAGCCGTTTTTGGAAAGAGGATGACTTCTTCTGGTTTCCTTATAGCGTTTAATCAGCACATCATCCGAGGCATCCAAGAATAAAATCTCATATTCATATCCCTTATGCTGCAAATCAGACAGTACCTCAAACAGGTCATTAAACAGCTTACCGCCACGAATATCAATCCCCATGGCAACACGCTCGATTTCACCCTCCTGCTCATAGCAAAGCTCCGCAAACTTCGGCAGCAATGCAGGGGGAATATTATCTACACAGAAAAAATTGATGTCCTCCAGAAATTTCAGCACAGAGGTTTTCCCTGCGCCGGACATCCCCGTTACAATTACAAACCGCATACTCCTTCACCGACCTTTCCCATCTCTCCTTATTCTTCTCCGACGATTTTCACTTCCGTTTCCAGTGTCACACCGAATTTATCCTTGACTTCCTTCTGGCAGAACGCAATCAAATCCAGAATATCCTGTGCCGTTGCGCCGCCGATATTAATCAGAAAGCCGGAGTGCTTTTCGGATACCTGTGCGCCACCGATGGTTTTGCCCTTTAGCCCTGCATCCTGCACCAGCTTCCCTGCAAAATACCCCTCAGGACGCTTGAAGGTGCTGCCTGCACTGGGGTACTGTAAGGGCTGCTTTGCCCTTCTCTGCTCTGCCAATTCTGCCATGCGTCCACGGATTTCTGCGGCGTTGCCTTTTTTTAATTGCAGCGTTGCCCCCAGAACGATATAGCCCTTTTCGGGAATGCTGCTGCAGCGGTAGCCTAAATTCAGCTCCGCCGCAGGAATGGTCTTGATTTCTAAATCCTGCGTCAGCACATCCACACTTGCCAGCACATCCTTCATTTCACCGCCATACGCGCCTGCATTCATCACAACTGCACCGCCGATGCTGCCGGGAATCCCGCTTGCAAATTCCAGACCGGTCAGACCCTTATCCGCAGCCCTTGCCGCAACAGCACTCAGCAGTGCGCCGCCCTTGGTATGAATTGTATTCCCTTCTATCGTAATCTCCGCCATGCGGTTATAAATCTGAATCACCGCGCCGCGGATGCCTTTATCCCTTACCAGAAGATTGCTGCCGTTGCCAATCACCAGAACGGGCATTTCATATCTATGCAAAATTTCAAAGGCAGCACGCAGCTCCTCTGCGCTTTTCGGCTGAATAAAATAGTCCGCCGCGCCGCCCACACGAAATGTCGTATGCTCCTTCATCATTTCATGAAGCTTCAGCCCTTCCTCTCCCAGGCAGGCAAGAAGCTCCTGTTTCAATCTTTCCATCGTTTCACCTTCTTATTTTCCGATTCGATTTGCAAAATCCTGTGCGGTATTTTTCCCCATCTTCTTCTGACGGTTTGTCATTGCCGCCGATTCGCAAATCATTGCCACGTTTCTGCCCGGGCGCACAGGAATCGTATTCAGCTGCACCTTATTTCCCAGAATATCCATATATTCCTCATTCAGCCCCAACCTGTCATAGGAATCCGCCTTCCCATCCCAGACCTCAAGCTTAATGACAAGGTCAACCGTTTTCTGCTCCTTTACAGAGCCGACACCAAACAACTCCTTTACATTCAGAATCCCGATGCCGCGCAGTTCAATCAGATAGCGGATAATCTCCGGACAGGAGCCAATCAGCCTTCTGTCGGCAATCCGTTTGATTTCCACTGCATCATCCGCAATCAGGCGGTGTCCTCTTTTAATCAGCTCCAGTGCCGTTTCGCTTTTCCCGATGCCGCTTGCACCTGTAATCAGCACGCCCTCGCCGTAAATATCCACAAGAACGCCGTGCATCATCACACGGTCTGCCAGTTCCTCTCTCAGCCAGAAAATCAACTCCGCCGTAAAGTCGGTTGTATTCTGCGCGGTGCGAAAAATAGGTATGCTGTATTCTCTGCCGTATTCCACCATTTCGGGGAAAATCTCAAGATTCTTGCAAACCACCAGACAGGGAATATGATACTGAAATAAATGGCGGATAGCATTTTTTCTGTCCTCATCGTTCAGACTCAGCAGATAGCTGTATTCCACACGCCCAATCACCTGCAAGCGGTCGCTGTCAAAGCGTTCATAAAAGCCTGCCAGCTGTAATGCAGGGCGGTTAATTTCCCTACGCAGAACAGAACGCCCCTCCAGACTCAATTCCGGCAAAACGCTTTCCAGTTCAAATACCTCTACGATTTTTTTTAACTCCGCAGAATACATTTGCGGCTCACCTCGTCTTTCGTTTTTCTATAAAATCAAATAATCTCCTAAATATATATCTTACCCGAAAATCATCCGTTTTGCAATTCCTCCCGATGGAAAAAAAGATAGACCTGCTCCGCCGCAGGAATCGTCATGCCATCCACCTCTAAAAGATCTGCCACCTCTGCTGCGGCAATCCTTTCGATTGAGCCGAAATGGCGCAGTAAAGCCTTGCGGCGTACCTCACCGATGCCCTTGATATCATCCAGAACGGAATGAAGATTTCTTTCATCGCGCAGCTTTCTGTGGTAGGTGATGGCAAAGCGATGCACCTCATCCTGTATGCGCGTCACCAGCTTAAAGCCCTCCGAGGTCAGGGGAATTCTGATTTCCTGCTCATGAAACAGCAGTCCTCTGGTGCGGTGCCTGTCATCCTTCACCATCCCGCAAACAGGGATATCCATCCCGAAGGCAAGCAGCACCTCCTCTGCGGCGTGTACCTGCGTTTTGCCGCCATCCATCAGGATTAAATCGGGCAAACGGGTAAAGCTGGAGGTTTTGCCCTCTGTGTTTTCCTTGATGGCATGGCTCAGGCGGCGCGTGATGACCTCCTTCATAGAGGCATAATCATTTGCCCCGACAACGGTTTTAATCTTAAACTTGCGGTAGTCGCTGTTTTTGGCGCGCCCATCCTCGAACACAACCATCGAGCCGACCGATTCAAAGCCCTGCGTATTGGAAATGTCATATGCTTCCACGCGTTTCAGCTCGTTTGGCAGAGAAAGTGCCTGCCGCAGCTCTTCCATTGCGCCCTTCGTTCGCTGCTCCTCTCGTTTCAGCTTTTCGCCAAACTGCTCGAAAATGAGCATCGCATTCTTATGCGCCAGCTCCGTCAGCTTATGCTTTTCTCCCTTGACAGGAACCGTCAGCGTAACGCGGCTGCCCCGTTTTTCGGAAAGATATTCCGCAATCAGGTCGCTTTCCTCTGCCACAAGCCCTTCCTGCAAAATGATTTCCTTCGGGATATAGGCAGTGCCGCTGTAAAACTGCTTAACAAATGCCGTCAGAATCTCCGCGCGGCTCTGCTCTGCAAAGGCAGTCAGGGTGAAATTCTCCCGTCCTGTCATTTTGCCGCCACGGATAAAGAACACCTGCACCAGACATTCCTCATACGCACGCACAAAGCCGATGACATCCGCATCCCCCAGACCGGTGTTGGAAATTTTCTGCTTTTCCGCAACGCTTTTAATCGCGGCAATTTTATCCCGCAGTGCCGCCGCCCTTTCAAATTCCATATTTTCCGATGCCGTCAGCATTTCCTGCTCCATTTTCTTCATGATAGTATGGTGCTTTCCTTCCAGAAAATCCATAGCATCCTTGATATAGACCTGATATTCCTCAGGGGGAACCCTTCCGCTGCATGGCGCAATGCACTGCCCGATATGGTGATTCAGGCAAGGACGTTCCTTCCCGATATCCCTCGGAAATACCTTCTTGCATTTACGGATTGGGAACAGCTTATGCAGGGTTTCGACGGTTTCCTTCGCCGCCAGCACATCCGTAAACGGCCCATAATATTTCGCCTTATCCTTCTCCATTCGGCGTGTGATGAAGATGCGCGGAAACATCTCCTGCACCGTCACCTTGATATAAGGATAGCTTTTGTCATCCTTCAGAAGAATATTATAATAGGGATGATGCTTTTTAATGAGGTTACATTCCAAGAGAAGCGCTTCCATTTCGGAATCCGTTACGATATATTCAAATTCGCGGATATTCGGCACCATGGAACGTGTTTTTGCCGTCTGATTGCGGCTGCTTTGAAAATACTGCCGCACGCGGTTTTTCAAATTCACTGCCTTCCCCACATAAATGATATGCCCGTTTTCATCCTTCATCAGATAAACTCCCGGCTTTTGGGGCAGCTTTTTCAATTCCTCCTGAATATCAAACATGACCTCACCTCTTTTCCGATTTTTTACTCTGCTCTCTATTATACAAAAGGGAGTATTTTTTTACCAGACTCTCCCCTGTCAATTTTTCTTGTAATTCTCTTTTTCATACAAAAAAGAAGTCCCTGTCTGGGACAAGGACTTCTCTGTCAGCTAAAATCGGAATTTTAACTGAAATTATTTCATTTCTGCGATAACTTCAACTTCGCACAGTACGTTCTTAGGCAGTGTTTTAACTGCTACGCAGGAACGTGCAGGCTTGCCTGTGAAGTATTTGCCGTAAACTTCGTTGAATGCTGCGAAGTCGCCCATATCAGCCAGGAAGCATGTTGTTTTTACAGCATCTGTGAATGTCAGACCGTTTGCTTCCAGAACTGCAGCCAGGTTTTTGCAAACCTGTTCAGCCTGTGCCTGAACATCGGAACCAACGATTTCACCTGTTGCGGGATCCAGTGCAATCTGACCGGATGTGAACAGCAGACCGTTTACGGATACTGCCTGAGAATAGGGACCCAGTGCTGCGGGTGCTTTATCTGTGCTTGTAAATTTCATTTTCATTACCTCCAAAATTTTTTTATTTTTGTTACATTTCCTAACGTTCTTATTTTAGTCCAAAGACATTCTCGCGTCAATGTATTTTCCCGAAAAACATGAAAATTTTCTCTCTCCTGCACTTTTTTCCTATCTTTGTATTCCATTTTTGTGGAAATTCGGGTAAAATAGAAATAATGTGTATTCAAATATAACAAAAAATACCCTATTCCACGAAAGAAAGGAAAGAAATATATGAGTAATGCAGATGCAATTCAGAAGCGGCGTATTTTTGGGATTATTTCCCATCCCGATGCCGGCAAAACAACATTGACGGAAAAGCTGCTGCTGCACGGCGGTGCAATCCGCGAAGCAGGTACGGTAAAGGCAAGAGGGAAAAACAAATTTGCAAAATCCGACTGGATGGAAATTGAAAAACAGAGAGGGATTTCCGTTACCTCCTCCGTTATGCAGTTTGAATATGATGATAAGGTTGTTTCCATCATGGATACTCCGGGGCATAATGACTTTGGTGAGGACACCTATCGTATCCTGACCTCTGTAGATAGTGCAGTTATGGTTATCGACGCGGCAAAGGGTGTCGAAGCACAGACTGTAAAGCTGTTCAAGGTCTGTTCCATGCGTGAAATCCCTATTTTTACCTTTATTAACAAATTAGACCGTCAGTCCAAGGATCCACTGGATTGTATGGCGGACTTGGAGGATGCGTTAGGTCTACCCTCCACCGCTGTCACATGGCCTATCGGCAACGGTCTGACCTTTGAAGGCATTTATGACAGACTGGAAAACAAGGTTTATCTTTATAAGCAAAAGGATGGCGTGATTGCGCTTGGTGCAAACGGTGTATTCGGTGATACGCTGGAGGGTATCATTTCTGATGCGAATCTGGATATCCTGCGTAGTGAGATGGAGCTTCTGGACGGTGCAGGCAATCCCTTTGATTTGCAGGCAATCAAGGACGGCAAGCTGTCTCCCGTATTCTTCGGCTCTGCACTGGCGGATTTTGGTGTAACGCCCTTCCTGCATCATTTCTTGGAATGGTCCCCTGCTCCCGGTACAAGAAAGACTACTACAGGTGAGGTTAACCCCAATGATGATTTTTTCAGCGGCTTCATTTTCAAAATTCAGGCGAACATGAACCCTGCGCACCGTGACAGATTGGCATTCTTCCGCATCTGCTCCGGTACGTTTACCAGAGGGATGAGCGTAACCCTTTCCCGTACAGGCAAGCAGATGAAGCTGAGCCAATCCACACATCTGATGGCGAATGACAGAGAAACCGTGGAAACTGCCATTGCAGGCGATATCATCGGTATTTACGACAGCGGCAACTTCCAGATTGGGGATACGCTGACAGACAGAAAGGAAAAGCTCTTTTTCGAGCCATTGCCGACCTTCCCGCCCGAGCTGTTCTGCCGTGTGCGCCCTGTGAACTCCCTGAAGGCGAAGCAGTTCCAGAAGGGTGTACAGCAGCTGGCACAGGAGGGTGCAATTCAGGTATATCATAACGAATTTAATGATGTCATTCTGGGTGCGGTTGGGCAACTGCAGTTTGAGGTGTTCCAATACCGCTTATTGAATGAATATAATTCCGAAATCCGCATGGAACCCTTGGAATATCAGGTAGCGCGTTGGGTTGCGCCCGGTTCTCCCAAGGATGTCAAGGATTATGTGGTAGCAAGAAGCACTCTGGTTTATGACCATTTTGAGCGTCCGATTCTGCTGTTCGCGAACCAGTACACGCTGAACAATTTCATGCAGAAGAATCCTGAGGTAAAGCTGGTTGAGGCATTGGATGTGGATGACACCGAGCATCTGGAAGGGTAAAGAAGACCTTTTTCTTCTCTGGGGACGCTGTCCCCAAACCCCTGCAAGGGCATCATGCCCTTGACCTGATATAAGATAAAAAAATCCGACTATAAAAGTCGGATTTTTTTATCTTGTTTCTATTATATAGTATTTTTTATTCCTATCAAAATTTTTCCACTCCACTAAATAAGAGCCTTGCACTTCAACAATTTCTTTCTGCTTACCTGTTGGTTTATGATATATTCCAGATATTACCTTTTCTCCACGAAAGCAATCATAAATTTCTGACGATATTTTGCCCTCATAAAAAAGTTTATCATCTACTAAAACCATCGAGAAAGTAGCATTAAATCCTTCAGTTTTTAACTGTTCCATAAAAATAATATCTTTCACAAAAGAATACATTTGCTCTGGATATTGACCATTTCTAGGATATTTTAACTCTATCGCATATTTTTCCGACATATCTTTTTTATATACTACAATATCAATTTCCTTTTTAATTAACTTCTTATTGATTCTAAAAAAAGATATATTCCGTTCAAATTGAACAACATATTCTTTTAATTCATTTCTAAGAAAAATACCTAATTCATGTTGTAGAGAAAATTCATTATAAAGTTCTATTTCCTTCTCTCCAACATAACTAGGAAATTTAGCAAGTAGAGTTTTCAAAATCACAAAATCACTCTTTTCTGTTACAGTTCTTCTATATCCTGCAATAGCTCAGCTACATTTTCCTCCTTCGTTGCCCAGCTGGTGCAGAAGCGTACAGCGGTATGGGCATCCCCCACTTTACACCAGAAGGAGAACGCATATTTCTCCGCCAGCTTTTCCATCATTTTGTTTGGCAGAATCGGAAACTGCTGATTTGTTTTGGAATCAAAGAGCATTTTTATACCCTTTTCCTCAAACGCGTTCCGAATCTGCATCGCCATTTTGTCTGCGTGCTTTGCCACTTGGAAATATAAGCCATCCTCAAAGAGTGTTTCAAACTGAATCCCCAAAAGTCTGCCCTTTGCAAGCATTGCACCGCGATTTTTAATGATATAACGGAAATCCTTTTTCAATGCAGGATTTACGATCACAACTGCTTCGCCCATCATTGCACCGACCTTTGTGCCGCCAATATAGAACACATCCGCAAGCCTTGCAATATCCTGCAAGGTATGGTCGCAATCCTCCGCTGCCAGCGCATAACCCAGTCTTGCCCCATCAATAAACAGCGGCAATTCACATTTGCGACAAATTGCACTGATTTCCTCCAGCTCTGCTTTGGTGTAGGCGGTGCCATCCTCTGTGGACTGAGAAATATACACCATGCCCGGCTGTACCATGTGCTCGTGGGTTGCATCATTCCAATGCGCCTCATACGCCTTTCGGATTTCCGCCGCAGTCAGTCTGCCGTCCGCCGTGGTGGGCAAAACAATAACCTTATGCCCTGTCGCTTCAATCGCACCTGTTTCATGCACATTCAGATGTCCCGTATCCGCGCAGAAAACACCCTGATAGGGGCGCAGAATACTCCCGATTACAGTCAGATTTGTCTGCGTGCCGCCAACCAGAAAATGCACATCAATATCCTCTCTGCCGCACGCCTGCTTAATCAGCGCCGCCGCACGTTCGCAGTGGGAATCCTCGCCATAGCCTGCCGTCTGTTCCATATTGGTCTCCACCAGACGTTCCAGAATACGAGGATGCATCCCCTCCGCATAATCACATTCAAAACGAATCATTTTTCTCCCTCTTTCTGACAAAAGTGCCGACAAAGTCGGCACTTTCATCTTTTCTTCTATTTTCAAAAGCGATTATTTGAAATATTCTACCATGGATTTAAACAGCTTCATATCGTAATTGCCTGCCACGTTCTGATACAGACCATCACCGATACGTTCTGCATGCCCCATCTTGCCCAGAACACGACCATCGGGAGAAATCAGACCCTCGATGGCATAGGTAGAGCCATTGGGGTTAAACTGGATATCGTTGGTAGGCAGACCGTTTTCGTCTACATACTGTGTCAAAATCTGACCCTTCGCCGCCAAATCCTGCACCAGCTGATCTGCAGCCAGAATACGCCCTTCGCCGTGGGAGATAGGTACGCTGAAGATATCCCCAGCTTTTACATTTGTCAGCCAAGGAGATTTTTCTGTTGCCACTCTCACACGAACAATTTTAGACTGGTGTCTGCTGATTGTGTTATAGGACAATGTCGGGCAGGTTTCATCAGTATCAATGATTTCGCCGTAAGGCACCAAGCCAAGCTTAATCAGTGCCTGGAAGCCGTTACAAATACCAATCATCAAGCCATCCTTCTCCTTCAGGTGTGCTGTGACAGCCTCCTTGATTTCGGGGTTACGGAAGAATGCTGTGATGAACTTACCGGAGCCATCGGGTTCATCGCCGCCGGAGAAGCCACCGGGAATGAAGATGGTCTGTGCCTGCTTCACTTCCTTGGCAAAGCGGTCAATGGAATCTGCAATGCCTGCTGCGGAAAGGTTGTTGATGACAAAGATATTTGCCTCTGCACCTGCACGCTCCACTGCCTTTGCGGAATCAAATTCGCAGTTTGTGCCGGGGAATACGGGAATCAGAACACGAGGCTTCGCAACTGCCGCCTTTGCGTGGTAGGAAGTACCCTCTGCCTTTGCAGTGAATGTGGGAATTTCCTTCTTTTCCTCTGCCGCTGTGTGCATAGGATAGATTTCCTCCAGTTTATTTTCATAAGCTGCAAAGATTTCCTCCAGAGCAATGCTTTCGCCGCCGCAGACGATTGCCTTGCCGCCTGTTGTACCAAGCAGTGTGCCAACCTCTGCATCGCCTGTCAGCTCCAGAACAAATGCACCGTAGTGATAGCCGAAGATATCCTCCTTGCTTACATCGCCTGCATAGGTAAAGCCGATATCATTACCCATTGTCATTTTCAAAATTGCTTCCGCTACGCCGCCATAGGTCGGGGTATAAGCTGCGGCAACCTTGCCCTCTCTCATCAGACCTGTTACCACATCAAAGAGCTTTTTCAGGCTCTCTGTTGTAGGCAGACCCTCTTTATCATATTCGGGCTTCAGCAGAACAACCTGATGCCCTTCGCCCTTGAATTCGGGAGAAATGATGTTTTTGATGCTGTCTGTTGTTACTGCGAAGGAAACCAATGTAGGAGGTACATCAATATGCTCAAAGGTACCGCTCATAGAGTCCTTGCCGCCGATTGCCGCAATTTCCAGACCCTTCTGTGCCATGAATGCGCCCAACAGCGCCACCAGAGGCTTGCCCCAACGCTTGCCATCCTTCATGGGCTTTTCAAAATATTCCTGGAAGGAAAGATAAACATCCTCAAATTTTGCACCTGTTGCCACCAGCTTTGCAACAGATTCCACAACTGCCAGATATGCACTGTGATAAGGGCTGTTTTCCGCAATGAAGGGGTTATAGCCCCATGCCATCAGAGAGCAGGTGGTGGTATCCTTCTTTTCAACGGATACCTTATTTACCATAGCCTGAATGGGTGTTTTCTGATTTTTACCGCCGAAGGGCATCAGAACTGTGCCTGCGCCGATGGTGGAGTCGAAGCGTTCGGAAAGCCCTCTCTTGGAGCATACGTTCAAATCCTGCGCCAATGCCAGATATCCCTTCTTGAAATCTGTGGGAATTTCCTTTGCAAAAGGCTTGGGTGCATCGGGTGTAATATCGATATGCTTTTCTGCGCCGTTGGAATCCAAGAATGCACGGGAGATATTTACAATCTCCTTGCCATTCCAGTGCATCACCAGATAAGGCTTTTCTGTTACCTTCGCAACAACGGTTGCTTCGAGGTTTTCTGCATAAGCCAGCTCTTTGAAACGCGCAACATCCTCTGCCGCAACAACAACAGCCATTCTTTCCTGAGATTCGGAAATTGCAAGCTCTGTACCATCCAAACCATCGTATTTCTTGGGAACTGCATTCAAATCAATTTCCAGACCATCCGCCAATTCGCCGATAGCAACGGAAACGCCACCAGCACCAAAGTCGTTACAACGCTTAATCAGCTTAGATGCTTCGGGGTTGCGGAACAGTCTCTGTAATTTTCTTTCTTCGGGGGCGTTACCCTTCTGTACCTCTGCGCCACAGCTTTCCAGAGATTCCAGTGTATGGGATTTAGAGGAGCCGGTTGCGCCGCCACAGCCGTCACGCCCTGTTCTGCCACCCAACAGAATAACGATATCGCTGTCAATCGGGCGTTCTCTGCGTACATTTTCCGCAGGTGCTGCCGCGATTACTGCGCCGATTTCCATTCTCTTTGCCACATAGCCTTCGTGATAGAGTTCATCTACCTGTCCTGTTGCCAGACCAATCTGGTTGCCGTAGGAGCTATAGCCTGCTGCCGCAGTTGTCACGATTTTTCTCTGGGGCAGCTTGCCGCGCAGTGTTTCGGAAACGGGTGTCAAGGGGTTGCCTGCACCTGTCACGCGCATTGCGGCATATACATAGGAACGACCGCTCAGAGGGTCACGAATGGCACCGCCTACACAGGTAGCCGCGCCGCCAAAGGGTTCGATTTCTGTGGGATGGTTATGGGTTTCATTTTTAAACAGCAGCAGCCATTTTTCTGTTTTGCCTTCTACGTCTACATCAATTTTCACGGTGCAGGCATTGATTTCCTCGGATTCATCCAGCTTATCCAGCTTGCCTTCCTTTTTCAGGAATTTTGCTACAATCGTACCCATATCCATCAGATTGATGGGCTTTGTTCTGCCGATGGCTTCTCTGGTTGCCAGATATTCGTTATATGCCGCCTGCAGGGTCGCATCCTCAAATTTGATGCTGTCGATGGTTGTCTGGAAAGTAGTATGACGGCAGTGGTCAGACCAATAGGTATCAATCATCTTGATTTCCGTAATGGTAGGGTCTCTCTGCTCGCTCAGGAAATACTTCTGGCAAACCTTGATATCATCCAAATCCATCGCCAGACCCATATCCTTGATATAAGCCGCTAATGCCGCTTCATCCATTTCACAGAAGCCCTCCACGGTAGCAACCTCTGTAGGGATTTCATATTTCACATCCAGTGTATCAAACGCGTCCAGAGATGCTTCTCTGGATTCTACGGGGTTGATGAGGTATTTCTTAATCTCCTCAACATCCTCCCTGCTCAGATTGCCATACAGTACATAAACCTTTGCGGTCTTAATCAAAGGTCTTTCCTGCTTGGAAATAATCTGAATACATTCCGCTGCGGAATTTGCTCTCTGGTCAAACTGACCCGGCAGATATTCTACCGCAAACACAGCCGCACCATCCGTAGGGATTTCTTCTCTCAAATCATCCAGCTGCGGTTCGGAGAATACCGTTTTTGTGCAGTAATCAAATAAATCCTTATCCAGCTGCTCTGCATCATAGCGGTTCAGCAGGCGCAGCCCTGTCAGCCCCTTGATGCCTAACAGATTGACAATATCATTTCTCAGGGCATCTGCTTCGGCAGTCAGACCCTGCTTTTTTTCAACATAGATTCTATAAACCATTTCATACCTCCGCCGCAAGGGCTTTTTTCCCAATATCGTTTCTATAGAAAGCGTTATCGAATTTCACTGTTTTTACAGCTTCATAGGATTTTGCGATTGCTTCAGGCAAGGTGTCCGCAATTTCCGTAACACCAAGCACACGACCGCCGTTTGTCAGCAGCTTGCCGCCCTCTTTCTTTGCGCCTGCAACAAAAATCAGCTGATCCTTTTCGGGCAATGTGATGGGGAAGCCTTTTTCATAGCTCTGGGGATAGCCTGCGGATGCCATGATGACACAACAAGCCGCCTTATCGCTGAATTTTACCTCAACATCAGCCAGCTTTTCAGCCGCAACTGCCTGCATGATGGTCAGCAAATCGCTTTCCAGCAGGGGCAGAACCACCTGTGTTTCGGGATCGCCGAAGCGGCAGTTATATTCAATTACCTTGGGGCCGGCAGGTGTAATCATCAGACCGAAGAACAGGCAGCCCTTAAAGGTGCGCCCTTCCTTGTTCATCGCTTCCATAGTCGGTACGAAAATCTTTTCCATACATTCCTTTGCTACAGCCTCAGTATAGAAGGGGTTGGGTGCAATCGTCCCCATGCCGCCGGTATTCAGACCCTTATCACCATCCAATGCTCTCTTATGATCCATTGCGGAAACCATAGGAACCATGGTTTTCCCGTCTGTGAAGGCAAGAACGGAAACCTCGGGACCTGTCATAAATTCTTCGATTACGACATGGTCGCCGCTTGCGCCGAACACCTTATCCGCCATCATGGAGCGCACCGCATCCTGTGCCTGCTCCTTTGTTTCTGCAATGATAACGCCTTTACCCAGTGCCAGACCATCCGCCTTCACAACGGTCGGCAGAGGTGCGGTTTCGAGATAAGCCAACGCCTTTTCCATATCATCAAACACTTCATACGCCGCTGTGGGGATGCCGTATTTTTTCATCAGATTTTTGGAGAACACCTTGCTGCCCTCCAGAATTGCCGCCTTTTTATCAGGCCCGAAGCAAGGAATACCGATTGCGTTCAGCGCATCCACCATACCCAGAACCAAAGGATCATCCGGTGCAACAACAGCAAAATCAATGCCCTTTTCCTTTGCGAAGGCAACCACGCCTTCCACATCCTTCGCCGCAATATCTACGCAGGTCGCGTCCTTAGCAATGCCGCCGTTGCCGGGCAGTGCATACAGCTCCGTTACCTGTGGATTTTCTTTGATTTTCTTAATGATGGCATGCTCTCTGCCGCCACCGCCAACTACCATAATTTTCATTTTTCGCAAGCTCCTTTCCAATCTTTTCTTAATCAGTGATGGAACAATCTCATGCCTGTGAATGCCATTGCCATGCCGAATCTGTTGCAGGTTTCAATTACATTATCATCACGAATGGAGCCGCCGGGCTCTGCAATATAGCTAACGCCGCTCTTTGCCGCACGTTCAATATTGTCACCGAAGGGGAAGAATGCATCGGAGCCAAGTGCCACACCCTTGATTGTAGAAAGATATGCCTTCTTTTCTTCCTTTGTCAAAGGCTCGGGCTTTTCAGAGAACAATGTCTGCCATGTACCCTCAGCCAGAACATCCTCATAATCATCGGAGATATAAATATCGATGGTGTTATCTCTATCGGGGCGGCCTACGGTGGGCAGGAAAGGCAGATTGAGAACCTTTTCATGCTGTCTCAGATGCCAGATGTCAGCTTTGTTGCCTGCCAGTCTGGTGCAGTGGATTCTGGACTGCTGCCCTGCACCAACGCCGATTGCCTGTCCGTCCTTTGCGAAGCAAACGGAGTTGGACTGTGTATATTTCAGTGTAATCAATGCGATAATGAGGTCGCGCTTTGCTTCCTCAGGCAGGTTCTTGTTTTCTGTTACTACATTTTCCAGAAGAGCCTTATTGATGGCAAAGTTATTTCTGCCCTGCTCAAAGGTAATGCCAAAAACCTGTTTCTTTTCCTGCACCGCAGGCACATAGGCAGGGTCGATTTTTACGATATTATAGTTGCCCTTTTTCTTTGTTTTCAGAATTTCCAGTGCTTCCTCTGTATAGCCGGGCGCAATGATACCATCGGAAACCTCTCTTTTAATCAGCTTTGCGGTTGTTGCATCGCAGACATCGCTGAGCGCAATCCAGTCACCGAAGGAGGACATTCTGTCTGTCCCTCTTGCTCTTGCATAAGCCAATGCCAGAGGGGAATCATCCAGACCCTCGATATCATCCACGAAGCAGGCTTTTTTCAGCGCATCACTCATGGGTGTGCCGACTGCCGCAGAGGTAGGGCTTACATGCTTGAAGGAGGTTGCCGCAGGCATACCCAGTGCTTCCTTGATTTCCTTTACCAGCTGCCAGCTGTTGAATGCGTCCAGAAAGTTGATGTAGCCGGGTCTGCCGCAGAGGATTTCGATGGGCAGATCGCTGCCGTCCTCCATAAAGATTTTTGCAGGCTTCTGGTTTGGATTACAGCCATATTTCAATTCAAATTCTTTCATTTGCCAAAAACTCCTTTCTTCCCTGTTCTGCCAACAATGCTTACGCATTTTTGTTAATCATTCTATTTTCAACCGCACCTGTTTTCAGGTCTGTGAAGCGTACATAGATGGAAATTTTGTTCTGCTCATTCAGATTTTCCCAGATTTCCTTTGTCCATGCATCAATATCGTTGGGGATGCTTGCACGTTCAGGCTCGCCTGTAAAGGTGGGCAGAGGGCTGCCGTCACCCATATAGGTATGCAGGAAATACCCTACGCCGGCGATTGCCTTATAGGAATAGGTGAATCTGTTGCAGGCTGTCCCTGCTTCATCCGCACTCTTTAAAATGCTCATTTTATATGTAAAATCGTTTTCCGCAAAGGTCAGCATACCGCTGATTCTGGGTGTCCAGTTCGGTGCATCGGGTTCAAATTCTCTGGTTTCCAGTGCATCCTCAAAGGATTTGCCCGCAACAACAAAATCACGGATGGTATCTGTCTGGTCGCCGTTTGTCACAATCAGCTTGCCATCCAGCTTACGGATGGGTGCGTAGATAATCAGAGAAGGGTCTTCCACCTTGGATGCATCGAAGGGATAAATCATAACATCCTCGCCCTCCTCCTTGAAGATGCGGTTGCGGCTGTTATCGCTGCGCCCCATGATGAAATAAGCCACTGCCGCCTTTGTGCCATCCTCTGTTTTGCCGATGACAATGCCGCGACCCACATAGCTGTTATCCTTTACCAAGTCCTTCATGGTATCCTTTTTATATACATTCATGCTTTTTACTGTCCTTTCTGCAGTCTTGCTGCCACCATTTCCACTGCCTTCGGCAGAAGAATCCATTCCGCCTGCTCCATGACTCTTCTTTGCAGTACCTCAGGGGTATCCCCTTCTTCGATTTCCACTGCCTTCTGCAAAATGATTTCGCCGCCGTCGGGAATTTCATTTACATAATGCACCGTTGCACCCGTCACCTTTACGCCGTACGCCAGTGCCGCCTCGTGCACATGCAGTCCATAGAAGCCCTTGCCGCAGAAGGAAGGAATCAGAGAGGGATGCACATTGACGATACGCTTGGGGTATGCAGCTGTGAAGTTTTCGCTGAGGATGGACATAAAGCCTGCCAGAACAATCATATCAATGCTGTTTTCCGCAAGAACCGCCTTCACGGCTTCCTCATACGCAAGCTGTGTTTCAAATTCCTTGCGCTTTACCACAACAGAAGGGATATTGTTTTCTGCCGCTCTTGTCAGTGCATAGGCCTTATCGTTGCTCGCCAGCACCAATGCGATTTCGCCGCTGGGGATTTCTCCTCTTTTTGCCGCATCGATCAATGCCTGTAAGTTTGTGCCGCCGCCGGAAACGAATACGGCAATCCTTGTCTTAGACAATGACAACACCTTCCTCGGAGGCGATGATTTCGCCCATAATATACGCATCCTCGCCGTTTGCCTTCAGGATTTTCAGCGCCTTTTCCGCATCCTCCTTAGCAACAACCACACTCATGCCAACGCCCATATTGAAGGTATTATACATATCTCTTTCGGGGATATTGCCTGTTTCCATAATCAAATCAAAGATGGGGGGTGTTTTCAGGCTTGCCTTATTGATTTTCGCACCAAAGCCCTTGGGGATAGATCTGGGAATATTTTCATAGAAGCCGCCGCCTGTGATATGGGAAACCGCCTTTACCTTCACTTCTTCGAACAGCGCCAGCATAGGTTTTACATAAATCTTTGTGGGTGCAAGCAGTGCTTCACCGATGGATTTGCCGCCCAGTCTTTCCAGAGGTGTTTTGATATCCGCATTTTCTACATCCAGCACACGACGCACCAGAGAGAAGCCGTTGGAATGTACACCGCTGGAGGGCAGAGCCAGAATGACATCGCCTTCCCGGATAGTCTTATTATTCAAAATTTTATCCTTGTCAACAACGCCCACGGAGAAGCCTGCCAGATCGTATTCATCCTCGGGATAGAAGCCGGGCATTTCCGCTGTTTCGCCGCCAATCAGTGCCGCGCCGGACTGCACACAGCCTTCTGCCACGCCGCTTACGATGGAGGCAATCTTTTCGGGGAAGTTCTTGCCGACTGCGATATAGTCTAAGAAGAACAGGGGCTTTGCGCCAACACAAATGATATCATTTACGCACATAGCCACGCAGTCAATCCCTACGGTATCATGCTTATCCATCAGGAATGCCAGCTTCAGCTTTGTACCAACGCCGTCTGTACCGCTGACCAGTACGGGTTTTGTGATACCTGTCATATCCAATTCAAACAGGCCGCCGAAGCCACCGATATCGCCCATAACCCCTGCGGACATGGTTTTTGCGATATGCTCCTTCATCAGCTCCACCGCTTTATACCCTGCTGTAATATCTACACCTGCTGCTTTATAGCTTTCACTATGGCTTTTCATTCTTTTTCTCCTCTCGCTTTGTCCTTATATTTTTTATAATTTTTTATATATAATATAATAACTTATTTTGCGTATTTTTCTTCCAGTGCCTTATTCTTTGCCAGAACCTTTTCGGCTGCTTCCTTTCTTGCATTGTCCAGCTTTTCTGCCAGAGTCGCATCCTCTACAGCCAAAATCTGGATTGCCAGAAGCGCTGCGTTTTCCGCACCGTCAATGGCTACGGTCGCAACAGGAAGTCCCCCCGGCATCTGTACGGTGGAAAGCAGGGCATCCAATCCATCCAATGTAGAGGATTTGATAGGAATACCGATTACAGGAAGGGTTGTATTTGCCGCCATGGCACCTGCCAGATGCGCCGCCTTTCCTGCTGCCGCAATGATGGCACCAAAGCCATTTGCCCTTGCGCCCTTTGCAAATTCGCTTGCCTCTACAGGCGTTCTGTGTGCAGAATAAACGTGCGCCTCAAAGGGAACACCGAATTTCTCCAGAGTTGCCATCGCTTTTTCCACTACAGGCAGATCGCTGTCACTGCCCATAACGATACCAATTTTCTTCATGGGTTACCTCCTCAAAAAATCTAAAACATCCTGTCTTTTTTCCCTACGGAACAAACAGAAAAAGGCAGTCCGATTCCGCATTACTTCCGTATTACAGAAACAGACTGCCCAGACGGTCGACAAAAAGCAGTTCTGCACTGCTTAATTTTCTTAAGTCCTTTGCTCCCCTGTGGTTGCCCACCTGTTCCGTCAGTTGCAAAAAACCGCATAAATTTACAAATTTAGTCTAACACAACGAAATTGCAGTGTCAACAAATTCCCAAAACACTTTCTCTTGTAACGGAAAATTCCGAAAAAACTATATCTTGACACTACTATTCCTTTATGATATAGTATTGAAGATTTAGATAAAAATAAGTTTGGAACCAAGTTAGCGACGAAAGGAGAGAAGACAGTGGACTATATTCTAGCGAATGCAACTGTATTTGTTCATGGCAAATTCATGAAATCCAACGTATTTATCGCCAACGGTATGATTCACGAAATTTCCAACCGCACACCTCAGGCAGATTGTTCCGTTTATGATTTAAACGGCTGCTTTGTTTTTCCCGGTTTTATTGATGTTCATGTGCATCTGAGAGAGCCGGGCTTTTTTTATAAGGAGACCATCAAAAGCGGCAGCCTTGCGGCGGCACATGGCGGCTATACGGCGGTCTGCGCCATGCCGAACCTGAACCCCGTCCCTGATTGTCGGGAAAATCTGGAGGTGCAGCTAAAGGCAATCCGCGAAACCGCCTGCATTCAGGTTGTCCCCTACGGCACGATTACGGTAGGTGAAAAGGGCGAGGAATTGGCGGCGTATGACGAAATCGTCAACGATGTCTGCGCCTTTTCTGATGACGGGCGTGGTGTGCAAAATGATGAAATCATGCGTGAAGCAATGAAAAAAATCAGCACTTACAACAAAATTGTTGCCGCGCACTGCGAGGATAATTCCCTGCTTGCGGGCGGCTATATTCATAAGGGCGAATATGCACAGGCACACGGGCATCGGGGTATCTGCTCCGAAAGCGAATGGAAGCAGATTGAGAGAGATTTGCAGCTGGTAAAGGAAACCGGCGTGAAATACCATGTCTGCCACATCTCCACGAAGGAAAGCGTGGCACTCATCCGCAAGGCAAGGGCAGAGGGGTTGGATGTGACCTGCGAAACCGCGCCGCATTATCTGACCATGAATGATTCCATGCTACAGGAGGACGGACGTTTTAAAATGAATCCCCCCATCCGCAGCGAGGAGGACAGAGAAGCACTGATTGCCGGTATTCTCGATGGCACGATTGGTATGATTGCGACAGACCACGCTCCCCACTCCGCAGAGGAAAAGAGCAGAGGTCTGGAAAAGAGCCTGATGGGTGTAGTCGGTCTGGAAACTGCCTTCCCCATTCTGTATACCAAGCTGGTGAAAACAGGCGTACTTTCTCTGGAAAAGCTCATCGAGCTGATGCACACCAATCCCAGAAACCGCTTCTGTGTCGGCACACCTCTGGAAGAAGGACAGCCTGCAAGCCTGACGGTTTACGATTTGGATAAGGAATACACCATCAACCCAGATGACTTCCTGAGCATGGGCAGAGCAACGCCCTTCGCAGGAGAAAAGGTTTTTGGTGCCTGCAGGCTGACAATGTATCATGGCAGCATTGCATGGAAGGATGAAACACTGTAAAATAGAAACAGATAGAAATAGCTATATAAATGAAATAGCTATATAATAGGTATAAACAGGTAAAAAGAACATGAGGAGGAACAAAACATTATGCCAAAGAGAACAGACTTAAAGAAAATTCTGATTATCGGCTCCGGCCCCATTGTAATCGGTCAGGCGGCAGAGTTTGACTATGCAGGCACACAGGCGTGTCTGGCTTTGAAGGAAGAAGGCTACGAGGTTGTGTTGGTAAACTCCAACCCCGCAACCATCATGACAGATACCACCATTGCGGATAAGGTTTATATGGAACCTCTGACTCTGGAATATGTTGCAAAAATCCTGCGTTACGAAAGACCTGATGCCATTGTTCCCGGTATCGGCGGACAGACAGGGCTGAATTTGGCAATGCAGCTTGAGAAAAAAGGCATTTTGAAGGAATGTCAGGTAGAACTTCTGGGGACTCCTATCGATAGCATCGAACGTGCGGAGGACCGTGAGCTGTTTAAGGAAATGTGCCAATCCATCGGTGAGCCCGTTATCCCCTCTCAGATTACTTATTCCGTAGAAGAAGCTATCACAGCGGCAAATGAAATCGGTTATCCCGTTGTGCTGCGTCCTGCCTTCACACTGGGCGGCACAGGCGGCGGCTTTGCCAATAACGAAGCTGAACTGGTGGAAATCATGAAGCATGCGCTGAAGCTTTCCCCTGTGCATCAGGTTCTGGTAGAAAAGAGCGTAAAGGGCTATAAGGAAATCGAATTCGAGGTTATGCGTGACGGTACCGACCATGCCATCACCATCTGCGGTATGGAAAACATCGACCCCGTTGGTGTGCATACAGGCGACTCCATCGTTGTAGCACCCATCCTCACACTGAATGACCATGATTTCACCATGCTGCGTGATTCTGCACTGAAAATCATCAAGGAATTGAAAATCGAAGGCGGCTGCAATGTGCAGTTCGCACTGAACCCCAATTCCTCCGAATATTACTTAATCGAGGTAAACCCCCGCGTTTCCCGTTCCTCTGCACTGGCATCCAAGGCAAGCGGCTACCCCATCGCAAGAGTTACCGCAAAAATTGCTGTCGGCATGACATTGGATGAAATCAAGCTGGGCGAAACAACCGCAAACTACGAGCCTGCATTGGATTACATCGTGGCAAAAATGCCCCGCTTCCCCTTCGATAAATTTGCAACTGCCGCAAATACGCTTTCCACACAGATGAAGGCAACCGGCGAGGTTATGGGTATCGGACGTACACTGGAGGAATGTCTGCTGAAATCCATTCGTTCCTTGGAAATCGGCGTTTGCCATCTGTATATGCCGAAATTCGACACCATGTCCAACGAGGATATGCTGAGCTATATTGCAACAAGCCCCGATGACCGCATTTATGCCATCGCACAGCTGATTCGCAATGGCGTTTCTCTGCATGAAATCTTCAAGGCAACCATGATTACGGAATATTTCCTGGAATCCTTCAAGAAGATTGTCGATTACGAAACCACTCTGGCAGAAAATGTCGGCAATAAGGAAATTCTGACAACGGCAAAGAAAATGGGCTTTTCCGACCAGTATATCGCAAAGCTGTGGAAGCAGGATGAGGTTGCAGTTTATAATCTGAGAAAGGAAATGAACCTGTTCCCCGTTTATAAAATGATTGAAACAAGCGGCTGCGGCGGCTACATCCCCTACTTCTACTCCACCTATGAGAAGGAAAACGATTCTCGTATCAGTGATAAGAAGAAGATTATCGTGCTTGGCTCCGGCCCCATCCGTATCGGGCAGGGTGTCGAATTCGACTACTCCACTGTACACGCGGTAACCACCATCAAGAAGTTCGGCTATGAATCCATCATCATCAACAACAACCCCGAAACCGTTTCCACAGACTACACCACAAGTGATAAGCTGTACTTTGAACCTCTGACGGTTGAGGATGTTATGAACGTGGTAGAGCTGGAGCAGCCTCTGGGTGTAATTGCATCTCTCGGCGGGCAGACTGCCATCAACCTTGCAGAGCCTCTGATGAAACGCGGCGTAACCATCATCGGTACAGACGTTGCGGCAATCGAAAAGGCAGAAAACAGAGATTCCTTTGAGCATATCATGACTCAGCTTGGCATCCCTCAGCCCAAGGGACAGGCTGTTACCAATATCGAGGCAGGCGTAAAGGCTGCGGCAGAAATCGGCTATCCCGTTCTGGTTCGCCCCTCCTATGTTCTGGGCGGACGTGCCATGCAGATTGTTGCGGATGAAAATCAGCTGAGAACCTATCTGAAAACAGCTGTAGCGATTAACGAGGATCAGCCTGTTCTGGTTGATAAATATATTCAGGGTAAGGAATTGGAAGTAGACGCTGTTTGCGACGGCTATGATGTATTTGTACCCGGCATTATGGAGCATGTAGAACGTACAGGGGTTCACTCCGGCGACTCTATCTCCGTATACCCCACCTTCTCCGTATCCAACAAGGCTAAGGGCAAAATTCTGGAATATACAAAGAAGCTTGGTCTGGGTATCGGCATCATCGGTCTGTTCAATATCCAGTTCATCGTAGATAAAGAGGATAACGTATATGTTATCGAGGTAAACCCTCGTTCCTCCAGAACGGTTCCCTTCCTTTCCAAAGCAACAGGCTATTCTCTGGCGGATATCGCAACACTGGTTATCCTTGGCAAAACACTGAAGGAACAGGGCATCTTCGGTCTGTATCCCGATGAAAAGCAGAGATGGTATGTAAAGGTTCCCGCCTTCTCCTTCTCCAAGCTGCATGGCATGGATACCTACCTCTCCCCCGAAATGAAATCCACAGGGGAGGCCATCGGCTATGATAATAAGCTGAACAGAGCGCTGTATAAGGCTTTGCAGGCATCCGGCATGAATATCCAGAACTATGGTACGGTTCTGGCAACCATTGCGGATAAGGATAAGGAAGAAGCACTGCCCCTCATTCGCCGTTTCTACGAGCTGGGCTTCAATATTGAAGCAACAAAGGGTACTGCCGATTTCCTGAAGGAACACGGCATTCGTACCAGAACAAGAAAGAAACTGTCCGACGGCAGTGAGGAAATTTTTGATTCCATCCGTCAGGGCTATGTAAGCTATGTTATTAACACAAGAGATATTCATTCTGCGGCAAGCAACAGCGATGGGCAGGAAATCCGCCAGTGTGCCGTTGAAAATAATGTAACTGTTTTCACAGCACTGGATACCGTTCGCGTGCTTTTGGATGTTCTGGAAGAAACCACTCTGGGTATTTCCACGATTGATGCGTAAGGAGGTTCTCTCTTGAAACAATCTGTTTTTACAATACAAAGCAATGAAAGGCTGACCGAAAGCGTCTGTAAAATGGTTCTGGCAGGGGATACCTCTGCCATTACCGCCGCAGGTCAGTTTGTAAATATTCAATTAAAAGGCTTTTTTCTGCGCCGCCCCATTTCCGTCTGTGATTATGACGAAAATACACTGACGATTCTTTATAAAATCGTCGGCAAAGGCACAGAGGCCATGAGCAAAATGAAAGCCCCCCATAAGCTGGACATTCTGACAGGCTTAGGCAATGGCTACGATACCTCCAAGAGCGGAGACAAGCCCCTGCTGATTGGCGGTGGCGTAGGCGTTCCCCCGATGTATCGTCTGGCAAAAAATCTGCTTGCGGAGGGGAAAAAGCCCATCGTCATTCTCGGCTTTAATACAAAGGATGAAATCTTCTATGCAGAAGAATTTAAAGCACTGGGCGCAGAGGTGCATATCGCAACGGCAGACGGCTCTGTCGGCACAAAGGGCTTCGTTACGGATGTGGTGAAAACCATTCCCGATTACACCTATTTCTATACCTGCGGTCCCGAACCCATGCTGAAAGCCCTTTCCGCTGCCACCAAAACAAGCGGTCAGCTCAGCTTTGAAGAACGCATGGGCTGCGGCTTTGGTGCCTGCATGGGCTGCTCCTGCAAAACAAAATACGGCAATAAGCGCATCTGCAAGGATGGCCCCGTTCTGGTAAAGGAGGAAATTATATGGTAAACACAAAGGTGACACTCAGCGGCATCACGCTGGATAACCCCGTCATTCCTGCCAGCGGTACCTTCGGCTACGGCTATGAATTTGCAGAGCTTTACGATATCAATATTCTCGGCACCTTCTCTTTTAAGGGAACAACAAGGGAGCCGCGCTTTGGCAACCCCACCCCCCGTATCGCGGAATGTACCGCAGGAATGATTAACTCTGTCGGTCTGCAGAACCCCGGCGTGGAAAAGGTTATTTCCGAAGAGCTGCCTAAGCTAAAAAAATGCTTTCATAAGCCTGTCATTGCCAATGTCAGCGGCTTTTCCATCGAGGAATACGCAGAAACCTGTGCTTTATTAGATAAGGAACCGCAGGTCGGGATTCTGGAGGTCAATGTATCCTGCCCGAATGTACATCATGGCGGCATGAGCTTTGGCACAGACCCTGCGGCGGCGGCAGCTGTTACTAAGGCAGTCAAGGCAGTTACCGCAAAGCCTGTCTATATCAAGCTGACCCCTAACGTAACCGATATTGTTTCCATTGCAAAGGCGTGCGAGGAAGCCGGTGCAGATGGGATTGCTCTCATCAATACCATGATGGGTATGCGCATTGATTTAAAAACCCAAAAGCCCGTCATTGCCAATAAAATGGGCGGCTTTTCCGGCAGTGCTATCTTCCCTGTTGCTGTTCGCATGGTCTATCAGGTGGCTGAGGCAGTCGACATTCCTGTGATTGGCATGGGCGGCGTTTCCTCTGCGGAGGATGTCATTGAAATGATGCTTGCCGGCGCAACTGCCGTAGAAATCGGTGCGGCAAATCTGGTTGACCCCTTCATCTGCAAAAAAATCATCGAGGATTTGCCTCGTGTTATGGAAAAATACAATATCAAGGATTTAAACGACATCATTGGAGGTGCCCATAAATGAGTAAGGATGTAATCATTGCCTGCGATTTTAACAGCAAGGCAGATTTGATGACATTTTTAGATAAATTTGAAAACGAAGACAGAAAGCCTTTCTTAAAGGTCGGCATGGAGCTGTTCTATGCGGAAGGCCCTGCCATCGTAAAGGAAATCAAGGCAAGAGGACATAAGATTTTCTTGGATCTCAAGCTGCATGATATCCCCAATACCGTAAAAAAAGCCATGGCGGTTCTCTCTGCTCTGGATGTAGATATCTGCAACCTGCATGCGGCAGGCACAGCGGCTATGATGGAGGCAGCTCTGGAAGGCTTGACAAGAGCGGATGGCACACGTCCCCTGCTCATTGCCGTAACACAGCTGACCTCTACCAGCGAGGAACGAATGCAGAAAGACCTTCTGATTGACCGCCCTCTGGATGAGGTTGTTATGCACTATGCAAAAAATGCGAAGGATGCCGGTCTGGATGGCGTTGTCTGCTCCCCTCTGGAGGCAGGTAAGGTAAAAGCAGTCTGCGGCGATGCCTTCCTTACCGTAACCCCCGGCGTACGCTTTGCTGATGGCGAGATTGGCGATCAGGTGCGTGTGACAACACCCGCAAAGGCAAGAGAGCTTGGCTCTGATTACATCGTGGTCGGCAGACCTATCACACAGGCGGCTGACCCCGTTCAGGCATATCACAGATGTATTCGCGAATTTTTAGGAGGAGAAGTAGAATGAATATCAAAGAACAGATTGCAAAAGACCTGCTGTCCATCGGTGCAGTTTTCCTGCGCCCCGAAGACCCCTTCACATGGGCAAGCGGCATCAAAAGCCCCATTTACTGCGATAACAGACTGACGCTGACCTCTGTAGAGGTAAGAAATCATGTAGAAAATGCTCTGGCAGAAACCATCAAAAGAGAATACCCCGATGCCGAGGTACTGATGGGTACCTCCACCGCAGGCATTGCCCATGCTGCCATCACAGCACATCTGCTTGACCTGCCCATGGGATATGTTCGCTCCGGCGCAAAGGATCATGGCAGACATAACCAGATTGAAGGCAGACTGGAAAAGGGACAGAAGGTTGTTGTTGTAGAAGACCTGATTTCTACTGCAGGCAGCTGTATCGAGGTTGTAAACGTGCTGCGTGAAGCAGGCGCAGAGGTTCTGGGTGTTGTCAGCATCTTCACCTATGGCCTGCAGAAGGGTCTGGACAGACTGGCAGAAGCAAATGTAAAAAATGTAAGCCTTTCCAATTTTGATGCTGTGGCAGAGGTTGCCGCAAAGGAAGGCTATATCAAGGAATCCGACATCGCACGTCTGCTGAAATTCCGCAGTAACCCGAGCGATGAAAGCTGGAGGGAGATGTAAGCATGAGAAGCCTCATTGATATTATAGACCTAACGGTAGAAGAAATCGATGATTTGATTGCCACCGCCAATGATATCATTGCAAGTCCCGATAAATATGCAGAAAAGTGCCACCGCAAAAAACTGGCGACGCTCTTTTTTGAGCCTTCCACCCGTACACGTTTGAGCTTTGAAGCGGCTATGCTAGAGCTTGGCGGCAGTGTGATTGGCTTCTCCGGTGCAAGCAACAGCTCCGCCTCCAAGGGCGAAAGCGTTTCCGATACGGTGCGTGTGGTTGGCTGCTATGCCGATATCATCGCCATGCGCCACCCCAAAGAAGGCGCACCTATGATTGCATCCATGCGCTCTCCGGTGCCTATCATCAATGCCGGGGACGGCGGACATAACCACCCCACCCAGACTCTGGCTGACCTCTTGACGATTCAGCGGGAAAAGGGCTCCTTTGAAAACCTGACCATCGGGATGTGTGGTGACCTGAAATTCGGCAGAACCGTACATTCTCTGATTCATGCCATGCGCCGTTATAAAGGTGTAAAATTCATCCTGATTTCTCCTGAGGAGCTGAAGGTTCCGGAATACATCATTCAGGAATTAGACCATGAGGGCATCCCCTATGAGGAAACCACAAGCCTTGAGGATGCAATGCCCTCTCTGGATATTCTCTATATGACAAGGGTACAGCAGGAACGCTTCTTCAACGAAGCGGACTATGTCCGTCTGAAGGACAGCTATATTCTGAATCCGGATAAGCTGGAAACCGCAAAAAAGGATCTCTGCATCATGCACCCCCTGCCCCGTGTCAATGAAATCTCCGTTGCAGTGGATGATGACCCCAGAGCCTGCTATTTCAAGCAGGTGCTGAACGGCAAATATATTCGCATGGCTTTGATTCTGAAATTACTGGAGGTGGCGTAACATGATGAAGGTAACCGCAGTGAATAACGGTGTGGTCATTGACCATATCACCGCAGGCAAATGTATGAAGCTGTATCAGTTTCTGGATTTAGACCACGTTGATGCAACCATTGCGCTGATTAAAAATGCGCCCAGCCAGAAAATGGGCAAAAAGGATATCATTAAAATTGATACCGAGCTGGAACTGGATTTGGATGCGCTGGGCTATATTGACCCCAACGTAACCATCAATATCGTAAAGGACGGCGTTTGTGTGAAAAAGGTACATCCGCAGCTGCCCGAACGGCTGACGAATATCATCCAGTGCAAAAACCCTCGCTGCATCACCTCTGTGGAGCAGGAGATTCCCCATATCTTCAAGCTGACAGACAGGGAAAAGGGCGAATATCGCTGCATTTACTGCGAATCCAAGGCAAAAAATTAACCTAAGTCGAAATCAGGATTTCGACTTGTTTAAAAAAGGGTATCGACACAGTCGATACCCTTTTTCTCATTCTTCTATTTTATCTTCTATTTTATTCTGTTCCTTTTGCAGCTTATTCCGCTGAAGCCCATAAATCACCAATAAAATAATCCCTAGAAATCGACCGCCTCTGCCAAGCAGCAGAAAAACGATCGGCAGAATCATTCCCTTCCACCATTCCTCTTTTTGGGCAAGCCGCCATTCCAGATAGCAGATTGCAGCATAAATCAGAAGCATCACCAGAATGATTGCACATACATAAAGTGTACCGGACATCCGAAATGTATCTAACATGCTCATAAAAATCCCCCTTTCTGCCTTTCCTATCTCAAACATACCATAGTTTCCACAAAAAAGCAATTCTTTCCCCGTTTTCTTTATGATACATTTCCCTTTCCCTGCATAAACTGTTATGAAAAACCTATAGGGAGCGTTTCCATGCAGAATCCGTATGTAAAATATCTGAAAACGAAGAATGGCTATTTCTATCTTTTTTATTATGAACACGGCAATATTTTCTGTCGCAGCTTTTCCCATGACGGCTGGACAGTGCCGCAGAAAATCGCGGAGAAAGCCTCTCCTGTTTTTTCCGTCTGCCAATATGAAGCTATCACCTATCTGCTCTATTCCGGCGGCGAAGGGCAGCTTTATCTGGCATCCTCTGCCGATTTTGCCAACTGGGAGCATCGCCCCCTGCGAAACGGCACCTCCCCCACCGACCGCACAAGGTTTTTCCTTCTGCCAAGCAAGGAGGCCTTCCATATTATTTACCACCTGCCGACAGAAGCAACCGGCGTGGATTCCCTTGTTTACAGCGTCTTTCGCAATGGGCAATGGGAAAAGCCCTATCAGATTGACCGCTTCCTGTCGTTGAAGCAAACACCCTTCCTCGCCAGACGGCTGAGTGATGCGCATATCATCTTGTATTACCGCACCGGCAGAAACGTCCTCAGCGCAAGAGAAATGCTCTTGACCCCCTATACCATCGGCAGTGTCACGCCGCTGATTCAGACCCCCACCCCTTGCACCGACCTCTCCATCATCAACGATACCGAAAGAATCCATATTCTCTATATTGTCCGCAATATGTTCCGCACGCAGGTGGTCTATCAATATAAGCATACCGCCGCTATCAGCACGCCGCGCATCCTCTGGGAGGATACGAACTGCGAAAACTGCCTTGCCTATCAGGAAAACGGCAGACTGATTCTCATGTGGACAGCAAACGGACAGCCATTTCGCTGTATTTCCGAAAACGGCGGTGCCTCCTTCGGCGCGGTGGAGCGCTATATGGAAAAATTCCCTGCCTACTGCATAAAAGGCGAGCTGCTCGGCACAAATGATGCAGCACTGAACGCGGCGGAGTGCTATGGCAACGGACAGCATGGCTTTCTGCCTGCGGTGTTTGCCCCCTCTCCCCTGCCCGAAGCACCAAAGGCGGCAAAGCAGGCGGAGGAAGATGACTATTCCAAGGCATACACCGCGTTACAGGCATCCCATAAAAAGCAGATAGAGGAATTTTCCGTTCTTCTGGAGCAAAGAAGTGATGAAATTGCCGCTGTCAATGCCCGTTGGAAGACACAGCTTGAAAAAATGGAGCAGGAGCTTTCTGCTCTCCGCATGGAAAATGCGCAGCTGCGGCAATCCTCCCTTCCGGAACAAGCCGAGAAGGAATCCTGATTTTTTGCATACAAAAAGCCCTCCCTACGTTTTTTGTAGTCGAAGGCTTTTTTTATCTTTCTTATTCGGGTGCCGTTTCGTCCTGCTGTACCCTTCTCTGAATTTCTCCTGCAAAATCCGCTACTGCAAAGACATCTGTGCAGAAGGTATCGGAATCCGTAATCACTGCGCCAACCCTTGCCATATCCTCCATATTCACGCGCTGAATCTCCGCCGTATTGGAGGAACAGCAATCCTCAATGATGAGAATATTATAATCCAGAGAAAGCCCGTCATAGCAAGAGGTACGGATGCAGTTCGGGGTGGTTGTTCCTGTCAGAATCACAGTTTTCACGCCCAGACGGCGCAGAATTAAATCCAGCTCTGTCTGGAAAAAAGCGGAAAAACGAGGCTTTATAATTGTATAATCCCCCTTCTGCGGTGTAAATTCCGCAGGCACCTCGATAGATAACGCACCCGTGCTGTTGGGTGCAAGGTAACGATTGCCGCCAAGCCAGCTGTCATAGCGTGTAAATTCCACATCACTGCCGTTTCTGCGATAAATGCGGTTCACAAAGAATACCTGAATCCCTCTTTCTCTCGCCTTGCGAATCACCCTGCCGCAGGCAGGCACGCTTTTTGCCGCCTCCTGAATACACAGAGGAGATTCCTTGCTGATAAATGCATTCTCCATATCAATCACAACCAGAGCTGTTGTTTTCCAATCCATATTTATTTCTCCTTTCACATTGTTCTTTCGGAAATACTACCATATTTTTCTCTCTGCGGCTACCCCTTCTTTTTTCTGAGAAATGCACCATTTGTCCCCTTTGCAATATATTGAAAGTATCAAACTCTGCAAAGGAGGTCCTTTCCATGAACCCCATTGTTTCTCTGGAGGATGTCAGCCTCCGCTACCACAGCATCGGCGGAGAAACCTCTGCTGTGTCTCATCTGAGCCTTTCCGTCCAAGCGGGCGAATTTATATCCATTGTCGGACCTTCGGGCTGCGGCAAATCCACAATTCTTTCCATGCTGGCAGGGCAGCTTGCCCCTTCCGAAGGGAGCATTTACATCGGCGGCACGATTGGCTACATGCTCCAGAAGGATTATCTCCTGCAATGGCGGAGCATCCGTTCCAATGCCCTGCTCGGCTTGGAAATCCAGAAAAAGCTGACCCCCGAAAACATCGCCTATGTTGATACCCTGCTTACGCAATATGGTCTCGGCGATTTCAAAAACAGCCTGCCCAACCAGCTTTCAGGCGGTATGCGCCAACGCGCGGCACTCATCCGCACACTTGCTGTTCGTCCCGATATTCTCCTTCTGGATGAGCCGTTTTCCGCACTGGATTATCAGACAAGGCTTTCCGTTTCGGATGAAATCGGTACGATTATCCGCGAGGAAGGAAAAACCGCCATCCTCGTCACGCATGATATTTCCGAAGCCATCAGCCTTTCCGACCGCGTGGTGGTGCTCTCCAAGCGTCCTGCAAGCCTGAAAAAAATCTTCCCCATTCAGTTCTCCACCAAAAACCATACCCCCATGCAGGCGAGAGAAGCCCCTGAATTCAAGGATTATTTCAATGCCATCTGGAAGGAGTTGGATGTTCATGTTTCATGAAAAAGAACACATTTCCAAGGAGCAGACGGCGTATCTGCGCCGCACACAAAAAAGAAAAGCCGCTGTCTGGCTTTTGCAGGTGCTTTTGCTTATTCTGTTTTTCCTTCTTTGGGAAATTGCCGCAGACTGCGGTTGGATTGACCCCTTCCTTTTTAGCCAGCCGACAGAATTATTCGCAACAGCCGTTAAAATGATTCGGGACGGCTCTCTTTTCCTGCATATCGGCACAACGCTCCGAGAAACGGTAATCGGCTTTCTTCTGGGGACAATTCTCGGCACGCTGACGGCGGTGCTGCTCTGGTGGAATCGCTTCATTTCCGATGTAGCAGAGCCATATCTCGTGGTTCTCAATTCTCTGCCGAAAACAGCACTTGCTCCCATCATCATCGTCTGGTTCGGGAATAATCAATCCTCTATCATCATCGTTGCCCTGCTCACCTCGATTGTAGTGACGATTCTTTCCGTACTGAATGGCTTCTTGCAGGTGGATGAGGACCAGATTAAGCTGATTCGCATTTTCGGCGGCACAAAACGACAGGTGCTCACAAAGGTCGTTTTCCCTGCGAATATTCCCTGCATCCTCAATGCGCTGAAAATCAATGTCGGGCTTTCCTTTGTCGGGGTCATTGTCGGGGAATTTCTTGTCGCACAGGATGGTCTGGGCTTTTTGATTGTCTATTCCTCGCAGACCTTCGCCATGCGCGTAGTGCTTCTTTCGGTTGTCATTCTGGCAATCCTCTCCGCCCTAATGTATCGCGCCATTTCCCTTCTGGAAAAACAGTTTCATAAATGGCAGGGATAAAAAATGGTGTGTCCCGATAAGAAACCGTGTATTCTGAAATGCTGAAAGCTACGGCTACTGCATCAGCTTCCCCTGACAGCCTAAGCCAAAGGATGCCTGTGGGAAACCTCACTGTATCCGCAGTGCTTTCGCTATTTCATTTTCCTCCTGTTTTCTAGTCGGGACACACCCAAACATACTTCTTATTTTTTTATTTTATACGCACTGCAAGGGGCAATCTGCCTTTTCGCAATAGCGTTCCAAAACAGCAATCAATTCTTCCCACACTAGCGGCTTCGGCAAATATGCCGTCATGCCTGCCGCCTTGATTTTTTCGATATCGCCCGGAAAAATACCTGCTGTTACCGCAAAAATCGGAATTTGTTCGGCATCCGGCCGATTCAGACTGCGGATGCGTCTGGTCGCAGTCAGCCCATCCATCTCCGGCATCATTACATCCATCAGAATGATATCAAAGCTGTTTTCGGGCGCATTCTTGAAAAGCTCCAATGCGGCTTTTCCGTTTTCTGCCTTGGTGACAACCGCACCTGCCTCCGTCAGTATATATTCCGCAATTTCAAGATTCAGCGTATTATCATCTGCCAAAAGGATATTCACACCAGAAAGACTTGCTAATTTCTTCTGCTGCGCTGCCACCTTCGGCTTTTCAAACGGCAGCTCCAGCGTAAAAGTGGAACCCTTATGCAGTTGGCTTTCCGCCGTGATGGTTCCGCCCATGCGGTCAACCAAGCCCTTTACGATTGCCATACCCAAGCCGCTGCCCTGATATTTTGTGCGCGCACTTTCCTTTTCCTGCGTAAAAGGCTCAAATAGCTGCGTATCAATGAATTCCTGCGACATTCCCTCGCCGGTATCACTGATTCTGATTTGAAAAACCACCTGCGTCTCTGTTTCGCGCAGAAGCGTAATTTGGGTCGCAACCAAGCCGCCTGCCTGCGTATAGCGAATGGCATTGGTGTAAAGATTGAAAAGGATTTTCTTGATATGATAGGGGCTGCCAATCAGCTCCTGCTCACATGCCGCCTGCACCTGAAAGGAGAACTCCAGACCGTTGTCCGGAAAAAGATTTCTGCTGTTTTCCATCGTTTCTCTGCAAAGTGCCACAAGCCGAAACGGAATCTTCTCCATCTGTATATTACCGGACTGCATCTCATTCATATCCAGCACATTATTCGCAAGGGAAAGCAATGCCGATGCAGATTTCTCTATCTTTTCTACATTTTCCAGTACCTTTGCAGTATCCGCAGGGTTGCTTTCGATGATGTGTGCCATTCCCAGAATCCCATTGATGGGCGTGCGAATATCATGCGACATATTGTGCAGAATCTGCGCGCGTGCTGCCGCAATCTTCCCTTCTGCCTCCAGCTTGGAAATCTCCTGTATCGCATTTTTATTTCTCTGCTGTAAATGTCCGATGACACAGATATTGGCAATCAAGCCTAACAGAACAACGATTAGCTTATCTCTGTTGATTGGTTCAAAATAAATCCAACTATGGTCTATGGAAAAAAAGAACATAGAATAAAGCAAGGTCAGGATGCCGCACAGCGTCCCCACAAGATAGCCACACTGCACCAGAACCGCCGATAAAAACACAAATAATATAATATTGGGATTGGGAATGTTGAATCTATACACAGCTGCACACAGCAAAAGCTGTATTGCACACAATAATACACATTCCCTCCCCCTGCTTAAGCTCTTTTTCATCTTTATTACCCCTTTTTAAAATGTAAAAAGCTGTTCGCACAGGATTTTATTTTAATCTCTGTTACTCACAATTTGCACCATAATACAGTACAATTATACTGGTTTTTTGCACATTTTTCCAGTATAAATTGTTCTTTTTTTTAAACATTATCGTTATTTGGCTGATTATTAAAGAATTTTAATCATTAGACTGCAAAGAAAGCTCCCCCTCCTGCCAAACGCCGTAAATCTCCTCCAGAAGCGTAAACGGCTGTGCGCCGCAGAAGATTTCCGTCATTTTCTTTTCAAAGCTATCTGCCGCATCTGTTTCCACCAGAACGATAAATTCCACCTGCTCCGTATAAATCGTATCAAACAGCTCATGCCCATCCTGCAGAATTTCATACTGCACCTTTCCCGAATCGGGATATGCTGCCAGAACGGAATATTTCCGATACAAAACCAGCTCCGCAATCCCTGCCGCAAGCAGTCCCTCCTTCGCAGAATGACCATACGCACGCACCAGACCGCCTGTTCCCAGAAGTGTGCCGCCAAAATAACGTGTCACCACAATCGCCGTATCCTTGATATCCTCACCCTTCAGCACGCTTAATACAGGCATCCCCGCTGTCCCCTGCGGTTCGCCGTCGTCGCTGAAACGCTGTAATTCGTTTCTCTCCCCAATCTGATATGCAAACACATTATGCGTCGCATTCCAGTATTTCTTTTTCATTTCCTCAATGAACGCCTTTGCTTCCTCCTCAGTTTTCACAGGGCGCACCGTTGCGATAAAGCGTGATTTCTTCTCCACAATCTCCGCCTCCGCCTGCGTCAGTATGGTTTTATATTTTTTCAGCATAAAGTCACCTTTTTTTCTGTTATTTTTTCTTTTATTTTAACATATTTCCCTGTCCGCACTCAAGTCCGCTTTTGTATGGAATTTTGTTTTTCTGTCCATCCTAAGTCTATCGAAAGGAGAGGATATCATGTTCGGACGAGAATACAGAGATCTGGCAGATTTGCTGTTAAACAACGAGCGTGCAAAGCATTTTTACAAAAGCCTGCCGCAGGATATACAGCAGATACTCACCGAAAACGGCAGTGAAATCCGCACCATGACTGCCCTGCGGCATTTCGCCAAAACTGCACCGAAAACAGACGATTAACGAAAAAAGCGGCTGACCGAGGAAACCTCGGCTTGCCGCCTTTTTCTTGGTTCTTGGAAAATTATTTTTTATCAAAGCCCATCAGCTTTGCGCAGTTATTATAAAAAACATCCTTTATCTGTTCCTCTGTCAATCCGCTTGTCATAACCTTCATGGCTTCGACTGCCGCAGGATGATAGGGTGCATCCGTACCGAACATAATGCGGTCAGCACCAACCTCCTCATACGCCTCTCTGATTTTGGAGGGCATCGGCATGCCGCTCATTTCCAGATACAAATTGGGATAACGCTTTGCCATTTTCAGGGTAGCATCAATATATACCCCATGTCCATGCCCCATGTGAATCATGACAAGCTTCACATCGGGATGGCGTTCTGCCAGAAGCGCAATGCTCCAGGGCAGAGAATAAGGGGGGTGTCCGCAGTGCATGAAAACAGGAATATTCAAATCCTTTGCCGCCTCCATGATGGGGTCCATCAGCTCTGCATCTGCAACATAGGCATGCTTCAGAGGATTCGCCTTAATGCCCTTGAAGCCCTTATTCTGCACATAATCATAAATCATATCTATCGCCTTCTGCCCGTCATAGGGGTTAGGATATACCATCCCCACAAAGCGGTCGGGGTATTTCTCTACTGCATCCAGACAGATTTCATTCGGTTCAGAGCAAAGCAGTGTTTTTTCAATATTGAATTCATCCATCTGCGCAATCAGCTGCTCCGCGTTAATGGAAAGCTTTGCCCAGCCGCCGAATTCACCAATATGTGCATGTGCGTCTATTTTTTTAAATTCCTTTACATCCATTTTTTACATCTCCCTTAATTTCTGCATAATGCCTGCTTTATTGAACAATACCACCAGAACTGTTGCCAGAACAACGCCTGTAATTGTTTGCGAAGTCAGCCCCGGTACACCGCCGATGGCATACGCCCAATCGAACAGGAAAACCTTAAACACGGTATACAGGATAATCTGTACGATACCGCCCACGATGGAGCCGATCAGCCAGTTTCCTTTTCTGTTTGGCATGATTTTATCAATAAACAAACCCATGACCGTTGCCATGATATACTTAATGATAAATGTCGGGATAACCCAGTGCATGTAGCCGCCCAGAAGGTCGGACAGCGCTGCGCCGATGCCCCCTGCCAACGCGCCCTTTCTGGTACCCAGAATCAGAACGCTCAGGAAAATCATACAGTCCCCCATGTGGGAATAGCCATGCAAAGAAGGAATCTTTACGGTATAAATCCCGATGAAGGTAATCGCTGCCATCATTGCTGTTTTTGTAATGTCTTTGACTGAATAGGTACTGCTGTTCATTTTACTTCCTCTCTTTCTTAACCCTTTCACCTTTTCTTTTGTGAAATCTCTCTGAATTGCTTACAATTCTATCATGGAAAGATACGGTATCCAATCCCTCAGGCATAACATTCCAGAATTGTATGGGTATAATTATACAGAATGTATCGGTGCAATTTTGGATTCGCTATACAATCGACTATCTTTTTTCTGTTCGTTATGTTATACAATCTGTAAAATAATTGCATATACTTAGAACCGAAAATGCCCCCCGCATCACTCTATTGTGACACGGAGGGCACCCTCTTCACGAAACAATCATGGTTTCTATTCTTATTTTCTTTTACAGAACAACGTAGTTCCCATTTTCATCCACATCCACGGTCAGCGTTGTGCCGGGCTCTACCTCGTCGGCAATAATCTTTCTTGCCAGCAGGGTTTCCACATGACGCTGTACCAGACGCTTCAGCGGTCTTGCACCAAAGGCAGGGTCATAGCCCGTTTCAATGATGTAGTTCTTTGCACGCTCTGTCAGCTCGCATTTCAACTGCTTATCTGCCAGACGGGTGTTCAAATCCTTCATAATCAGATCAATGATATGAGTGATGTTATCCTTTGTCAGCGGTTTATAGAATACAATCTCATCCAGACGGTTCAAAAATTCGGGACGGAAGGACTGCTTCAGTAATGCTTCTACTGCCGCTCTTGCGTCCGCTGTAATCTCGCCGTTGGCATCAATGCCATCCAACAGGTAGGAGGAACCAAGGTTGGAGGTCAGGATGATAACGGTATTCTTGAAGTCTACCGTTCTGCCCTGCGAATCTGTGATTCTGCCGTCATCCAATACCTGCAGCAGGATATTGAATACATCGGGATGGGCTTTTTCCACCTCATCGAACAGGATAACGGAATAAGGTTTCCGACGAACAGCCTCGGTCAGCTGACCGCCTTCCTCATAGCCGACATACCCGGGAGGCGCACCAATCAGACGAGACACGCTGAATTTTTCCATGTATTCGGTCATATCGATACGAACCATGTTCTTTTCATCGTCAAACAGGCATTCTGCCAGTGTTTTTGCCAGCTCTGTCTTACCAACACCGGTAGGACCGAGGAACAGGAACGAACCGATGGGTCTGTTTGCACTCTGGATGCCGGCACGACTTCTCAGAATTGCTTCGGAAACCTTTGTAACGGCTTCCTCCTGCCCGACAACTCTTTCGTGCAGAATATCCTCCAGATGCAGCAGCTTATCTCTTTCGCCCTCCATCAGCTTTGCAACAGGAATCCCTGTCCAACGCTCAATGATACGGGCAATTTCTTCTTCTGTTACTTTGTCACGCAGCAGGGTATTTCTGCCGCTGTTTTCCTCTGCAAGGTGTTCCTTCTCCTGCAATTCCTTCTGGAGCTGAGGCAACTTGCCGTATTTCAGCTCTGCCGCCTTATTCAGGTCATATTTTCTTTCTGCCGCTTCGATTTCGGCATTGACATCTTCAATTTCCTCTCTCAGCTTCTGCACAACGCCGATGGCATCCTTTTCATTCTGCCATTTTGCCTGCAAAGCAGAGAAGTTTTCACGCATTTCAGCCAGTTCCTTCTGGATTTCCTGCAAATGCTCCTTAGACAGCTTATCGTCCTCTTTTTTCAGTGCCGCTTCTTCGATTTCATGCTGGATAATCTTTCTCTGGATGATATCCAGCTCAGTAGGCATGGAGTCCATTTCGGTACGAATCATCGCGCACGCTTCATCCACCAGGTCAATCGCTTTATCAGGCAGGAATCTATCCGAAATGTATCTGTTGGACAGGGTTGCCGCCGCAATGATTGCCTGATCCTGAATTTTTACGCCATGATAAACCTCATATCTTTCCTTCAGACCACGCAGGATTGCGATGGTATCCTCAACCGTAGGCTCATTGACCATAACCGGCTGGAACCGACGTTCCAGAGCAGGGTCTTTTTCCACATACTGTCTGTATTCATTCAGTGTAGTTGCACCGATACAATGCAGCTCACCTCTTGCCAGCATAGGCTTCAACAGGTTGCCTGCATCCATTGCGCCGTCCGTTTTGCCTGCACCGACAATCGTATGCAGCTCATCAATAAAGAGGATAATCTTACCTTCGCTCTTTCTAACCTCATTCAGAACGGCTTTCAGTCTCTCCTCAAATTCACCACGGAATTTTGCGCCTGCAATCAGAGAACCCATATCCAGAGAGAAGATGGTTTTATCCTTCAGGCTGTTGGGTACATCCTCTTTCACGATACGCTGTGCCAAACCTTCTGCAATGGCGGTTTTGCCGACACCGGGTTCACCAATCAGAACAGGGTTGTTTTTCGTCTTTCTGGACAGAATACGGATGACGTTTCTGATTTCATCGTCACGCCCAATCACAGGATCAAGCTTTTTGCTTCTTGCCTTTTCCACCAGGTCTGTGCCGTATTTCTTCAAAGCATCATAGGTTGCTTCGGGAGAATCACTGGTTACTCTGGTGTTGCCACGGACGGTTGCCAGAATTTTCATAAAGCCGTCTCTGTCCACGTTGTACTGACGGAACAGCTCCTTCAAAGCGGCATTGGGTGCATTGACCATTGCCATAAAGATATGCTCTACGGAAACATATTCGTCCGTCATATTTTCTGCCAGCTTTTCTGCCGCGGTCAGTGCTTTTTCCAGATCAACCGCAACTCTTGTTTCGCCGCCGCTGACACGAGGCAGCCGTTTTACCTCATTCTCCACTGCCTGCGTCAAGCCGTTGACATTGATATTCATCTTCTGCAGCAGTCCCGGAATCAAGCCATCCTCCTGCTGGAGCAAAGCCAACAGCAAATGCTGCTGATCCAACTGCGGATTCCCATATTCAACTGCATTCGACTGGGCGTTTTGAATGGCCTCCAAAGATTTTTGTGTAAATTTCTGTAAGTTCATAACCATTCCACCTTTCAAATGTTTTTTACAAATTCAGGTGATGGGGGATAGCTCCATTCGGGTATCTCCTTATCACAAGACCTATTATATACTGTTAGCACTCGCTTGTAAAGAGTGCTAACAAAATTTTTTTGTAAATTTTTTGTGACGAAAGCATGAACCGTTTAGACATATTTTCCCAGTCAATCTCCGATATCCATAAAATAAGAGGAAACTTTTTGCATTTTTTTGCGTCTGAATAGGTGGAAGAAAAGAAGAAATCACAATAAAAGGAGGCAAAAAGATGAAAAAGCTGCTGACATTGCTGCTTGCCGTTACCTGTGTATGCGGCTGTTCGCAAACGAAAAATCCCACAAATGAATCAAAAACAGCACGCATCCCCATGGTCATGGTGGATGGAGAACTCTACATGGATACCGGCTATGACAGCACCATAGAAGGACGCTGCGGCGTAATGGATGGCGAAATTACGTCCACAGTCGATGGAACGGAACGCCCCATCAAGGATAACCAGTCCAACTTCGGAAAAGACATTGGCTATCAGTATGGTACAACAGAAGGTACGATTGAAATCTACCAGAATGAGAAATGGCGGATTTTCGCTACTGAGGATGTCCGAGAGCAAATCCAGTCCGAACACAAAAACGATATCATCCAGACAGAATAAACATAGAAAAAGCCCTTTTACTTTTATGTAAAAAGGCTTTTTCGCTTCAATAAATAGCCGCCGGAGCTTCTCTGTTCAGACCTTACACCCTTGCAAGCAATCTTTCCCCCTTATATATAACATATAAAAGACCTCCTATTTTTATTTTTCTTCCTTTTGCGTTTGCGGCTTCATGCCCCAAAATACAACATTCATCAGAATAACAATCCCGATTACCACAGCCATGGATACCCAAAAGCCGATATTCAAGCCAAGCCATTCACAGTCTCCGAAAAGCGATACCCAGATTTCTTTCCAATTCATCATTTCCTACACCTCCTATAAAAGCTCGCCATAATGACGAACATAGGCCTTTTTCAAGCTGGTTGCCAATATCATATACAGCAGAATACAGGGAATCAAATATGCAAAATATGCGGCAGGCAAAGCCACAAACCCAAGCACCCTTCCGAATGCCGTGAAGGGAATCACTGTCAAAACGGCAATGCCTGTCATGGTCAGAAGTGTCACAGAGGCAGAGGCACGGCTTTGCAAAAACGGCAGCTTAGGGGTACGAATCATATGAATAACCAGTGTTTGGCTCCACATGGATTCCACAAACCACCCTGCCTGGAACAGCCCGATATACCGCGCCTGCATTGCCGCAAGCTCTGCGCCATTATAGTGCGCCGCCAAGTCATTGAACAAAATCCCCTTCGAGATAAACAGCGGGCAGAACACAAAATACATAAAGATGTAAGTTGTGAAATCAAAGATGGAGCTGGTAGGCCCAATCCAAATCATAAAGCTGCCCACACTGGAGGCATCCCATTTTCTCGGCTTTGCGATAAATTCCTCATCCACATTATCCCAAGGGATTGCTGTGCAGGATAAATCATAAATCAAATTCAGGAAAATCAAATGCACGCTCATCATCGGCAGGAAGGGCAGCAGTGCAGATGCCGCCAATACCGAAAACATATTGCCGAAATTGGAAGATGCTGTCATTTTGATATACTTCATCATATTCGCATAGGTTTTGCGCCCCTCGATGATTCCCTGCTCCAAAACCATCAAATCCTTTTCCAAAAGAATGATATCTGCCGATTCCTTTGCCACATCAACCGCAGTATCTACGGAAATGCCGATATCCGCAGACTTCATAGCGGCGGCATCATTGATGCCATCCCCCATAAAGCCAACCGTATGCCCGTTTCCCCGCAGAACCGAAACCACGCGGGATTTCTGGTCGGGTGTCAGCTTTGCAAAAACATCCGTTGTCTCTGCCGCTCTTGCAAGGGCTTCATCCGTCATGCCGTCCAAATCAGAGCCAAGGAGCATATTGCGTACCTCAAGCCCCACCTGCTTACAAATGGTGCGTGTTACCTTATCATTATCGCCCGTCAAAATTTTTGTTGTCACGCCATGCGCCTGCAATGCGCGAATGGCATCTGCCGTGGATTCCTTCGGGGGATCTAAGAAGGCAAGATATCCAATCAGCACCATATCACACTCATCCTTCACACCAAAAGACTCTACAGGAGAAGGGTTACTTTTCTGTGCTATCGCAAGCACACGGAAGCCTTTTTCATTCAGCTCATCCACTGTTTTCAAAATCCGCCGGCGAACCTCCTTCGTAAGAGGATGCACACTGCCGTCGCACTCTGCATAGGCACAAATGGAGAGCATTTCCTCCACAGCCCCCTTGGTTACCATCTGCGTCTTTCCGTTTTTATCCTGCACCACAGTTGTCAAACGGCGGCGTGTGAAATCAAAGGGAATTTCATCCACCTTCACGTAGTTTTCGGACAAATCCAGTAATCTGGAATCGGTCTCCTCTGCCTCCTCCGTTTTATGAATAATCGCCACATCCATCAGGTTTTTATAGCCTGTCTGGAAATAGCTGTTTAAATAGGCATGGCGCAGCACTCTTGTATCATCCTCGCCGTTTACATTCAAATGGTATTCCAAAACAACTCTATCCTGCGTGAGTGTCCCTGTTTTGTCGGTGCAAAGAATATCCATCGCACCAAAATTTTGAATCGAATTGAGATTCTTCACAATAGTCTGCTTTTTGCTCATCGAAACCGCACCTTTGGCAAGGCAGGTTGTCACAATCATGGGCAGCATTTCCGGTGTTAAGCCGACAGCAATCGAGATGCCAAACAAAAAGGCATTCAGCCAGTCCCCCTTCGTAATCCCGTTGATAAAGAAAACAAGAGGCACCATGACAAGCATAAACCGAATCAACACCCACGAAACCGCATTGACCCCCTTGGTAAAGCTCGTCTCCACAGCCTCCCCTGCAATCGCAGATGCCATAGAGCCAAACAGCGTAGCGTCTCCGGTGCTGACAACAACCGCAGCTGCACTGCCCGAAATCACGTTGCTTCCCATGAATGCAATATTGGTATAATCGGTTATACTCTCCTTCTGCACACTTCTGCTCGGTGTTTTTTCGATAGGCTCACTTTCGCCCGTCAAGCTGGATTGGCTGATGAATAAGTCCTTCGCCTCTAAAATGCGGACATCCGCAGGAATCATATCCCCTGCCGCCAAATGCACAATGTCGCCCACAACCAAATCGTCCATCGGAATTTCTATCTTTTCCTGCTCTCTGCGAGTAACGGTGCAGGTCGTTGTTATCATTGCCAGCAGCTTTTCCGCTGCATTGCCGCTTCTGGATTCCTGCACAAAGCGCAGTGTGCCGGAAATAATAACCATTGTCAAAATGATGACTACGGTTAAGGGGTCAAAGTCCTCCGGCGCGCTCCCAAAAAGTGCAAAATAAGGGAACACCATATCCGTTATGGTGGATACCACAGCCAGACAGAACAAAATCGCCGTAAATGGATTGATAAAAGCACCTGCCAGACGTTTCGCCAGAGATTGCTTTTTCTCATGTGTCACTTTATTTGAGCCGTACTTGGTGCGGCTGACCGCCACTGCCTCTGCATCCAGTCCCCGCAGGGTGGTATGCAGGCTTTTCAAAACCTCCTGCACAGGATTGGCAGCCGCAAATTGAATACGCTGGTTCTGCTCATCCCGCAGCACTGCCTTTTCCACCGTCTGCCGCACAGCCATGCGGTTTTCTTTCTTGTTCATTTCTCATACCTCCTTTTTCTGCGATTATTTTCTGTAATACCGATTGCTTTTTTCGATATACCAAACATCAAAGCCTGCCACAATGAACCATGCAATCATAGCCATCACAAACCAATGGCTTGTAAAGCCTGCACAGCAGCCCTTCATCAGAAAAATGATGCCGTTGAGCGCAATCACTTCCCCAATATTGCGGCAAAGCGGCACAATTTGTATCCGCTTCTTTTCCTCCTGCGGCATTTTCTTCCACGCCGATAAATGAATATGTCCTTTCCCACATGCAAACAAAAAGCCTGCTATCGTGAAAAGAATTCCAAAAAAGATACAGGTCACATTCATCACTTTTCACTCTCCCTTCATCGATTTCGCCTTTTTAAAATTCAGTGAATCCTTTGATACCGTTTCTCTCGGTGCCTTTCACAGAATACAAAAATCGCAAGGAAAATCACATGATTAAAACCTTGCGATTTCCTTGCGATTTAGCAAGAATTTTGGCGGACAAAAATATGCCCGCCAAATTTGTTACACCCGATCATTAAATTTATAGCCAATGCCCCAAATCGTCAGAATATATTTCGGCTCATCCGGATTGGGTTCGATTTTCTTTCGCAGCTTTCGGATGAACGCCATGATATTGCTATCATCCAAAAGATAATTTTCAGACCAAACCGCTTTATAGATTTGCTCCTTTGTAAAAACCTCTCCTCTGTTTTGTGCAAGAAAATAGAGGATTTCAAACTCCTTCGGCGTAAGAGAAACCTCCGCTCCCTGCATCCTCACTCTCCTGCTCTTCGGATAAATTTCCAGCGCACCGATTCGTATTTCATCGGAGGGCGGGAGAGAGGACTCCGCCTCCTTCGAGGTACTCAAAAGCAGTGACGTTGCCTCTCCGCTGAGCATATCATGTATGCCCGAAAGCAAATCCTCCGCACATTCACTTTCCGGCGGCTCCTGTATCAGCTTCTCCAGCAGCCATTGTGCAAGGACAGAATCCATTGAAACAAAACCAATCTTCTTTTTCACGACGGATTCCTCCTTTCAAATCAGCTCATGATATTTCTTCTGATAAAAGGCCTTAACCACCGTTGTCAGAAGCATATACAGCAATGCCACAATCAACAAAAATATGAAATACCAAAATGGCAAATGCGTCAGGCCGAAAAATGCCGCCCCCTTGGTAAAGGTAATTGCGGTAAAAGCAATGATACCCGCAAGGGTAATGCAAATCACCGGTGCAGATGGTCTGCTTTGCACAAAGGGAATCTTTCGTGTACGCAGGAAATGCAAAATCAACACCTGTGTCCACATGGACTCCAAAAACCACCCCGTCTGAAACAGAGCTATATATTGCATCTGCATTGCAGAATCGATAAGGCTTTGATACGTCACTCCGCCGCACAGCATCGGGCAGAGAATATAATACAAAAACAAAAACGTCACGATATCAAACAAAGAGCTGATTGGCCCAAAGGAAAGCATAAACCGCCCCAATGTCCTCCCGGACCAATCCCTTGGAGAAAGAGTTTCCTCCTCATCCACATTATCCCAGGGCAGAATGATACACAGCACATCATACAGCAGATTCAACAGCAAAATCTGCAAGGAGGTCATTGGCAAAAACGGCAAAAACGCACTGGCACACACAATGGAAAAAATGTTGCCGAAGTTCGAACTTGCTGTAATTTTAATATATTTGAGCATATTGGTAAAAGTTTTTCGCCCCTCCAAAATGCCCTGCTCCAGCACACCCAAATCCTTTTGCAACAGCACCACATCCGCCGCATCCTTCGCCGCATCCACGGCAGTATCCACCGAAATGCCTACATTTGCCTCACAAAGTGCAGGAATATCGTTAATGCCATCCCCCAAAAATCCGACAGTATGCCCATTTTGGCTCAAGGCGGAAACCAGACGCACCTTTTGCCCCGGTGTCAGCTCCGCAAAAACATGGATTTTTTCAACGGCTGCGCCAAGTACTGCATCCGTCATCTCATCCATCTGCGCACCTGTCAGCACCGTTTCGGAGGGAATCCCTACCCTGCGGCAGACGGAAACTGCCACATCTGCTTGGTCTCCCGTCAGAATCTTCGGGGTAACCTTCAGCCTTTTGAGCGCCTCCACAGAGGTTTTTGCGGTTTTCTTCGGTGCATCAAAAAAGGCAAGATAGCCCATCAAAATCATGCTTTGTTCATCCTCCGGCAAAATCCGATTTTGCTTTTCTATCCTCTTTCGTGCAACAGCAATCACCTTCATCCCATCCTGCAGCATTTCATCCACCACAGAGGCCACGCTTCGCATCTTATCCTCATCCATCGGCAAAATGGCATCCCGATATTCCACAAAGCCGCAGCGCGCCACAACATGCGCAATATCCCCCTTGATAATGAGCTGCCCTGCTCCGTCTGCCTCCGTCACAAGCGTGCTGACAAATTTACGGGCATAATCAAATGGAATCTCGTCCGTTTTTTGATACTGCGCAAGCAATCTTGTATAATACGCACTGCGCCCCGGCATTGTCTGGCACGCAAGAATTGCATTATCAATGGGATTGCAGACACCCGAATGATATATGCTGTTCAAAAAGGCAAAATCCAGCACCCTTGTGCTTTCGTTCCCTAGCACATCCATGTAGTATTCCAGCAAAATGCTCTCATTCGTCAGCGTTCCCGTTTTATCCATACAAAGCACATCCATACTGCCAAAACCCTGCATGGCGTTGATATCCTTGATGATGGTCTGCTTACGGCTCATGCTCAGGCTGCCCCTCGCAAGGCAGGCGGTAATTACCATCGGCAGCATTTCCGGCATCAGCCCTACCGCAACGGAAAGCGCAAACGCAAAGGATTCCAACCATTTTCCGCCCGTCAGCCTTAACAGCACAAACACAATGGGAATCAGCACCACAATAAAGCGAAGCATTACCCATGCAATCGAATTGGCACCCTTTTGGAACGACTGCTTCTCCTCTGCATCCGATTTTTCAAAGCTGCCGTATAACGTATCCTTCCCAACCGCAAGCACAATTCCCTCGCCCTTGCCGCCGATAACCGTTGTTGCCATAAAGGCAAGATTTTCAAGCTGTGTCAGCGTTTCCGTACTGCCATAGCTGAGGGTATTGCAATTTTTTTCCAGAATCGCACTTTCGCCCGTGATGGCAGCCTGCGAAATAAATAAATCACTGACCTTCGTCAAACGGATATCCGCAGGCACGCGGTCTCCCGCCGAAAGCAGAACAATATCCCCGACCACCAATTCTTCCGCCGATATTTCCTGCAGATCTCCCGCTCGCCGAACTGTAATGCTTTCGTGAATCAGCCGTTCCAGCTGCTGCGCCGCATTCTTCGCCCGCAGCTCCTGAATCAGACGGATTACACCGCTCGTCAAAATCATGGAGAAAATGATGATAGCAGTGGTGGCGTTTCTGGCAAAATTAGAGGCAAGCACAACATCGGTTGCCAAGGAAATCATCCCAAGCACAAAAAGAATAATATGAAACGGGTTGATAAAGGCACGACGCAAGCAGCGCAGCATGGTATCCTTCTTCCTTTTTGCAAAGCTGTTTTCGCCGTATCTCCGGCGCATGCCATCCACCTGTTCGGGAAACAGTCCCTGCGGGGAAGCCCCAATCTCTTTATAAATTTCCGATATTTCACGATAAGCGTATTTTTTGATACAACAATCAATCAAGGTTGTTTTTGACACGAAATAGCTCCTCCTTTGCGATACATATATTGCTATTTTAACATCATTCGCAAAAAACGCCACGCTTATATTCTTGCTTTTTTCTTGCATTTACACAAAACAGTCCTTTACCCTCCTGTATACGCAGTTTTTCAAACAACAAAGGCAGCTGCAATTTTTTCGTCAGCTGCCTTTGTTTCGTTCAGATATTTAATTATAAGCCCTTCTCTGATAGCAAATTATAATGCAGAATACAGAGCATTTTCTTGTCACCACTTTTTGAATCATGCTTCGGAAAGCAGAGCACACCATCAGCCTTAGCTCTCAATCGCAGCATTCGCAAGCCTACAATACTTTATTCCGTTTTTCTCATAAATCTCAAAGGCTCCTGTGACTGTTATCTCTGCGTTTAGCTCCGGATAATCGTCCGGATAGGTGTACTCGTCGGTCGGAATAAAATCCAATCCCTGTGAACAGCAAGCCATCGCATCGGCAATGATGCAGGCAAAATATTGCTCCTTTGTTTCGGGGTCCTCGTAATATGCAAAAGCACCCTTCATTTTAACCGTTTTCCCAATATAGTCATCAGGGGTATAGAGCATATTGTAAACCTCAGAATAGACCATTGTACTGCTGAGCTTTGTCAGGTCAACATCAATGCCGTCTGCGCTTTGCACAGGCGCGGAGGCAGCAGGCGCAGACCCCGATTCCTTTTCCATCGATTGATTTTGTGAAGCAGAGGCATTCGGTGTCTGATTATCGGCTGTCTCTTTATCCCCCTCACCTCCGCAGGCGGCAAGAGCGCAAAGCATCAGGGCAATCAGTACTACGCAAAACAGATTTTTCATTTTCTCACACCTCCGATAGCTGTACCTGTCAGCCACGATAGAGCGAAAGCGACAATCTGAACAGCAACGATTGTCGAGCCTACCGGTGTTCCGGCGAGGATAGATGCCAGAATACCAATCAGCGAACACAACACCGACAAAACTACGGCGCAGATCGTCACGCTGCGGAAGCTCTTGAACATCCGCATAGCGGACAACGCCGGGAAAATTACCAGTGCGGAGATGAGCAGAGAGCCGACAAGGTTCATCGCCAGCACGATGATGATGGCAACAACGATTGCAATCAGCAGATTGTAAAGCCCTGCCTTTGTGCCGGTTGCCCTTGCAAAGTCCTCATCAAAGGTCACAGCGAAGATTTTATTGTAAAACAGAATAAACACCACCACGACCAGCACCGACATTCCAACGCAAAGCCACACTTCTACGGGAGACAGCGTCAGGATGGAGGTGGAGCCAAACAGCGTACTGCACACATCGCCCGAAAGGTTGGATGAGGTGGAGAAAATATTCATCACCAGATAGCCGATGGCAAGCGCTCCCACCGAAATCATGGCAATCGCCGCATCGCCCTTGATTTTCGCGTTCTGCCCTGTACGCAAAAGCAGCACGGCGCTGCTGATCGTAATGACCATTACCAGCGGCATTTCATTTGTGATTTGCAGCACGGCGGCAATCGCCATTGCGCCAAACGCCACATGGGAAAGTCCGTCGCCGATGAAGGAAAACCGTTTCAGCACCAGCGTCACGCCCAGCAAGGACGAGCATAGCGCAATCAGCACGCCGACTACCAGCGCATAGCGGACAAAGGGATATGTCCAATAGAGGGTCAGCTTTTCCAAAATAGCGGTCATTGTTCATCGCCCCCCTTCTCTGCGGCAAACAGCCGCCCCTGCGGGCTTCTGAGATATTCCGCTTTTGTTCCGAAAAAAACGGTGTCTCCAATATGCAGAAGATGGCTGGCATATTGAACTGCGGCAGTAATATCGTGCGAAATCATAATTACCGTAATGCCATCGTTTCGGTTAAGCTCTTCGATAAGCGCATACATTTCCGCTGTCGCCTTGGGATCAAGTCCGGAAACAGGCTCGTCGAGAAGCAACATTTTTCGGGTGGCACACAGCGCACGGGCAAGCAGAACCCTCTGCTGCTGTCCGCCGGACAGCTCCCGATAGCAGCGTTTTGCAAGCTGTGCAATCTGCATCCTGTCCATAGCCGCCGCCGCAAGCTGCTTTTCTTCTTTGCTATAAAAAGGACGGCTGCCACAGCGTCCCTGACACCCGGAGAGAACGATTTCTCTCACAGCTGCCGGGAAGTCCTTCTGGACAACGGTCTGCTGCGGCAGATAGCCGATTTCATTTTTCCTCAGCCCATCGCCTGTCAAAATTCTGCCGCTGATAGGTGGCTGCAAGCCGAGAATCGTTTTCATAAGTGTACTCTTGCCGGAACCGTTTTCTCCTACGATGCAGAGATAGCTGCCTGCAAAAATCTCAAAATTGAGTTCTTGCAGAACGGACTTTCCCTCATAGCCGACGCAGAGCCTTTGACAAGTGAGCTGAGCCATGAACCTACCTCCTTATCTCAATGCTTCCTTCAGCACAGAAAGATTTTTCTCCATAACGGAGAGGTAAGTCGTGCCGTTTTTCACATCTTTAGAAGTGGTGGATTGCATGGAATCCATCGTCAGCACCCTTTGATTTTTCGCTGTCGTGTTCCGAACAATGGTTTCGGCAATCTTGTGCTGTGCGCCCTCAATAGTCAAAACGCAGGGCAGCTTCAATTCGTCCACCCTCTTGGCAAGGAACGAAATGGTTTCAAAGCCGGCTTCGGTTTCAGTGGAGCAGCCAACAAAAGCGGCATAGTAACGCAGACCATAATCATCCACCAGATAGCGGAACGGAAAACGGTCGCCAAACAGGATGGTTTTATTGCTTGCTGCGTCCACGGCTGTCTGATACTCTGCATCAAGAGCAGACAGCTTCTTTACATAAGCATCGGCATTGGCGGCATAGATATCCTTGTTGTTGGGATCAAGCTCCTGCAAGGCTTTGGAAATCACTCTGACCAGCATTTTGGCATTTTTCAGGGACAGCCAAACATGCTCGTCAGTTTCCTCCTCGTGCTCGTGCTCCTCTGCATCCTCATGTGCATGGGCATCCTCGTGCTCGTGTTCCTCTGCATCCTCGTGCTCGTGCTCCTCCTCCTGCATCCCCTCAACGATTTCTTCCGTTTTTACGGAATCACCCAGTACCTCCAGCAAATTGATAACCTTCATATTCCCGTTGGCGGCATTTCTCAGAGCATCCTCCACCCATTCGTCGGACTCGCCGCCTACATAGATAAACAGGTCGCAATCTGAGATTTTAACAATATCATCAGCGGTAGGCTGATAGCTGTGCAGGTCAACGCCGTTATCCAGCAGCATTGTGATTTCTGCGTTATCAGCCTTGTCACCAAGGATTTCCCTAACCCAGTCATATTCAGGAAAAATGGTGGTGACAATGCTCAGTTTATCAGTCTGATTGGTATCATTCTGCTTTCCGCAGCCGGCAAGAGCGCCGACAAGCATGAAAAGCGCAAGCAGCAGCGCAGTTATCTTTTTCATGATTATATTTACCTCCGAATTATAATAAGAACTAAAAATAGGCACAAAAATACAAGGGTAACAGCAACGCCGCAAAAGCCTATCCGAAAACAGATAGACTTCACCCTTGTAAAAGGCTCTTATTTAATTCGAAAGCTTCACCTTGAGAGATACCAAGGTATCTCTTTGTGCATAGTCCGTGCAGAGAGAAATACACCTGCACAAAATATATGTAAACGCAACAGCAACGGCTGTAACGCATACAGCAAGCGAAAGGCTTTTCAGTGTGTTTTGGCAAGCATCAATCTGATAGCAAATCGGGCAGCCTTCGCCCACGCAATCGTGGTCGGCTTCTGCCGCAACAAAAAAAGCAGAGTAAAGCATGATGACCAGAATGGTCACGGCAAGAAGCAATGCTGCAATTCTATTTCTCTTTTTTCTTTCCATTCTGCTCACCACCCTTCTATTTTCTGCTCTTTTATTTTCTGCAATCGGCGCAAACGCCATACAGAATCGTTTCCGTTTTGTCGATTTGAAAGCCTGTGCTTTCCAGCGTGCTATGCAGAAGCTGTTCCGTTTCCTTTTCTCCAAGATGAATGCTTTTCCCGCATACCCGACAGGATAGATGCAGACTGTCCTTACATCCCTCTGCGGCAATATATTGATAATACACCTCTCTGGTGTTCTCTCGGATACTGCGCTTCAGAATTCCCTCCTCCTCCAAGGCGGATAAATTACGATAAACGGCGCTGATGCTGATGCTCTCTGCCGTCAGTGCATCGGCTATCTGCCGTGCGGTCATCTGTTCGTCTGTATGCTCTGAAAGATATTTGAGAAGCTGCTTGCGCTGCCGCGTCAGATACCTTACCATCAGTCACCCCTCCAATTTGCAACTTATTTGCAAATTAGTATACCGTACTGTTTTGCATTTGTCAATATGCGAATTGATTGCAAATAGAGGGTATTCTGCGAGGTCAGGCACAGTGCAGAGAGCGCCATCGAACGGCAATCCGTTTCCAAGAGCCACATTGTTAAAAAAAATTGAAAAAATTTAAAAATATTTGCATTTTGGGTGAGAGTTTTTCCGATTTTATGTACCTATATAAGTGAAAAGACTTTTCAGCCACAGCTTCACACAAACGGAGAAAGGAGGTTCGAACGATATGTACGATACCGCAATACGAGTCGCGCTCGTCAAGCAAAGAGTGCGCGAAAACACCCGTTGGATGCATCTTCGGCACGATACTGCTGTGGGAGAACGCGAACGGCCATGTGCCGATGACCTTCGTTTCCTTTGCAGCGGCGGCAGCGATTATCGCGCTGTGCATTCGGCTCAGAAACAAAGAAAATCAGAAAAAAGGTGGGACGAGCAAGTCCAACCGAAACGAACAGGAGGAGAAAGCCTATGAAGAAACGAATACTCAGCATCCTGCTCACCTTGTGTATGGTGCTATGCCTTATGCCAACGGCGGTCTTTGCCGAGGGTAACGAGGATACGCCTACGCAAGCGTTGACAAGCGTCGATATTACCTTCCCCAAACCGGAGGAAGGCAAAAAGATAGGAGATGGCTCGGCAGCATCCGCCAGTGGCTTGACGTTCCTTGAGTTTGGCCCCGCGCTGTGGCAGCAGGACGGCGAGCCCAAAAAGCTGAAAGCGGATGATACTTACGAGAAGGACAACATCTATCTGCTGTATTTCGCCTTCTACACGCAGAAGCCCATCACAGATGAGACTGTCTTGACATGCAACGGCAATCCTATTACGCGCTATCCAGATTATCCGGCATTTGAAAAGGCAGCAAGTGACTATGACGGGACGCAGGATGCCTACCTTGGCTTGGTTATGTTCAGCGAGGATGGTACCGGCGATCCATCGATGGGGGATCTGAAAAATATCTATGTTGTCGGGCTCTACGCCCTTGTCCGTGCGCAGGAGGCGCAGACCCCGGAGGATACGGTCGAGGAGCAGTTCAACCTTGATCCCGGCGACACCTATTACTTTGACCTCTCCGCCGAAAACATTCTCGGCACGGTGAATGACGCTCTGCCGGATAATACAATGCACTATGTTCCCTTTACCTACGCCGGGACAGTGGATGCCTACAAGCTTACATCAGCGATGGCAACCACCGAGGAGTATGCAAAGAACAACAAATATCCCCACAGCCTGTTTGTGGCGGATTATGCCGTAACGAAGGATGTAAGCAGGGATGCCCTGAATACCGCAAAGCTGATTTTCGGCAAAAACTACGCATCCGGCGGCGTGGACTATACGCTGCGTGCGCCGTCCGTGGGAAGTGGTAGTACAGGTTCGGGTGAGTCCCGGCGCGTCACGCCACAAAACAACGAATGGGATAAGATGCTGGACAAGGACGACAAATATATCAAAAACTGGGGCAAGATGTTTTCGTGGGGACAAGATACTTGGAGTACTTCTGCGCCGCGCTGTGCGGTCCGTGGGTACGACTCTGCCCGCTACGGGGATCACCACTCGTCCTGGTATAATTACGTCGGCCTCGGTTTCCGCCCCGTCCTTGAAGTTCTGAACCCTGACACACTGGACTCTGACGGGCTGAAAGCCGTTACCCTTGCCCTTGGCGGCGGCAAGCTGGGTAATAGCTCCGAGGATATTCAAATCATCGTGAAAAACGGCGAGAGCTTTACCGCGCCTGCATCCCATGGTCTGACCCGCCCCGATGGAAATAACGAAGATTACTTTAAGTGGCTTGACAGTGACGGAAACCTTTACGCGCCCGGCGATCGCGTTCCGGCGGATGTAACCAAGCTGACGGCACTGTTTTACGAGCAGTTCAACCTTGCCCTCGGCGGCAGATATTACTTTGACCTATCGGCAATGGGTATTCCCGGAACGGTGAATGACGCACTGCCGGATAAAACAATGCACTATGTCCCCTTTACCTACGCCGGAACAGTGGATGCTTACAAGCTCACATCGGAGAGGGAAACCACCGAGGAATATGCACAGCAGAACAAATATCCCCACAGCCTGTTTGTGGCAGATTATGCCGTAAAGCATACGGTAAGCTGGAATGACCTGAATACTGCAGATCTGATTTTCGGCAAGGACTATGTCGCCGGCGGCGTGGACTATACCCTGCGCGCACCGTCTGTGGGAAGTGATCGTACAGGCTTGAATGAGTCCCAGCGTGGCACGCCCCAAAGCAACGAATGGGATAAGCTACTGGACAAGAACGACGGATATATCAAAAACTGGAAGCGGATGGCTTCCTGGGGGCAAGACACCAGACCCGATAATTCGACTCCATTCCGTGCGGTTCGCGGGTTCCACTCGGCCCGCGGCTGGGAGTTCAACTCGTCCTCGTACCAGAACGGCATCCTCGGTTTCCGCCCCGTCCTTGAAGTCCTGAACCCTGACGCGCTGGACGCTGACGGGCTGAAGGCCGTTACCCTTGCCCTTGGCGGCGGCAAGCTGGGTGATAGCGCTGAGGATATTCAAATCATTGTGAAAAATGACAGCGCGTTTACCGCGCCTGCGTCCGATGGTCTGACCCGCCCGGACGGAAATACCGAAAATTACTTTAAGTGGCTTGGCAGTGACGGAAACCTTTACGCGCCCGGCGAAAGCGTCTCGGCGAATGTAACCAAGCTGACGGCGAAGTTTGCAGGCGGCAGTGGCGGCGGTGGCGGCAGCCGCAAACCGTCCGTCACCTATTACACGCTGCACTTTGAAACCAATGGCGGCAGTGCTATAACCGACATGCGGGAAGCAAACAACACCCTCATCAGCCTGACAAAATACGTTCCGACTCGGCATGGGTATACCTTTATCGGCTGGTACAGCGACCACAACCTGACAAATCAGGTTTCCGAGGTTTCTCTTACGAAGAATATGACCGTATACGCAGGCTGGCGCGCAAATGAAAATCCGGACATAGTCGTAAACCCCTTTACTGATGTTTCCGAAAAGGACTGGTTCTACAACGATGCGATGTTCGTTTACAAAAATGGTCTGATGCTCGGCACGAGCAAGACCCTGTTCAGTCCGCACGGGATGGTGACACGCGGCATGATGGCAACCATTCTCTGGCGCATGGAGGGCAGCCTCGCGCCGAAGGGCGAAAACAGCTTTACCGATGTGGAAGCCGGAAGGTGGTACGCCGACGCAATCACATGGACGGCAGAGAACGGCATCTTTGCAGGCTACAGCAAAGACAAATTCGGCCCGGACGATCCCATTACCCGCGAACAGCTTACCGCCATCTTCTACCGCTACGCGGACTACAAGGGCTACAAGCTGACCGTCACAGGAAATCTTGACAAATTCGAGGACGCGGACAAGATTACGGATTACGCAAAAATGGTAATGCAATGGGCAGTCGGCAACGGATTGATAAAGGGAAAAGCCGAAACTCTGCTTGATCCACAGGGTACGGCGACCCGCGCTGAGATCGCCGCCATGCTCCATCGCTTCATTGAGAAGGTTAAGCCGATGCAGGCGGACTGATAAATCGGAAAGCATCGAAAAGGAAACAGACTCACTCTTGGGGGTGCGGGCTATTTGCCCGCACCTCTTTTTTTATCAATCTGTTGACGTGTACATAAAATCCATGTTATGTTATCTTTAGGTGAATAAGCTTCCATCATAAATAAATATGATTTATCTTGTAAAAATACTATTCTAAAAGGAGTACCCCGAAATGGATAAATGCAGCACCGCCGTAAAAAGAGCCAAAAAGATATGCCCCAAAATTGCCTTACCGTTGAATGTGGGATTCCGAACGATACCTGGTATGTGGATATTGCCCCGACTGCCGGATGGATTCCGACTGTCTGGTGGGTAATTGATTGCCCGCATCGAAAGCGGAACAGCCACCCTGCGATTAGAGGCTGAGGATATAGAGGCGCTGTTCCATTCTTTGTATACGATTTTTGAACACGCCGCGGATGGTCAGATGTGTGTGGATATGCTTAGTTATGCAGAGGATGGCTATTATGACTTGATTCCGATGGATATTCAAATGCCGATTCTAAACGGCTATGAGGCAACGAAAAAAATCAGGCAGCTGGAAAATCGAAAAAAAGCAGAAATACCCATTCTTGCAATGACAGCGAATGCTTTTTCCGAGGATCAGCAGGCCGCACTGGAGGCAGACATGAATGACCATGTTGCTAAGCCTATTGACATGAATGTTTTGCTTCAGGTTATGATGAAATATCTAAGCAACTAAAAAACAATAAATAAGGACGTTCTTTCTTTTTTGATGAACGTCCTTATTTGGTTATTACCAAAAAACGAACTCTATGCTGCCATAGAGTCCGTAAGCTGTCAAATAATTTCTCTCATGCTTCCTGTTCCCTTTCCATCAAATTGTGATAGCATAAATAATTTCTTGCAAACACTACGCCTGCCAATGCCAAGGCGCAGCCCAAGCCGGAATAGAAAAACGCAACAAATGTATCCGGAAAAGCCCCTGCGGCACACAGACCAATGCCGCCACCCATCATGCAAGCCATCATAATATAAGCCTTTTTATCAAAAAAATGCCAAAACGGACGATATTCCTCATAGGCTATAATGCGCTTTGTATGCTTTTTGCTCATCTTAAAAAACATTCTTCCAAAAAGAAAAAACACAAGCATGGACAGCAAATATAAATACCACTGCCTTTCAATCTGCAAATAGGACAGCACACCCAATCGGGCAACATTAAAGCCTGCCATCAGCCACACAATGCCTGCAATCAGCAAAAGGCTTTTTTCCTTTACAAAAAATCTATTTTTCATTTACCTTTTCCTTTTCCAAAAATAATCCGCATTGCCGTAAAGCTATGAAATACGTTCCTGTAAAGCTGCTTTTCCTCCTCAGCCAAGCCGGATAAATTATTCTTTGCAAATTTTGCAAATAAAAAGCATCGGCCTTTATCGAAACCAATGCTTTTTCTTTATTTCATAATTATCCTCTGCGGAACAGACCCTTTTTCTTCGGTTCTTCTTCTACCGGAGGTGCTTCGTTGGACATATTGGGTTCTGCTTTACCGAAAACCTCTGTTTTCGCAACAGGGATACGAATTCCTCTGTTTAGACCGAATTCCACAATCAGTGTATCGTATGTTGTATCAACAACCTTGCCGTAGAATCCGCTGTTTGTGATGATACTGTCACCAACCTCGATTGCATTTCTCAGCTCAGCCAGCTTTTTCTCCTTCTTCTGTGTGGGTCTGATGGACAGGAAATACATGATAACCAACAGAACAACGCAGTAAACCACAATCAGCATAACGGGGTGGTCTGTCATCCATGTGCCGAAAAGGCCTGTGCTCTGTGTTGTGCCGGAGGTTGCTTTTGCTGCCTCGCCGGCAGGTTTTACGACTGTGTCAAGTAAAAATGATCCCATTTTTTTCTCTCCTAACTTTTTCTAAATTTAATGTTACATCTAGTAGATAATTATATAGAATTTTTCATTTTCCGTCAAGTAGCCTATGTGTAAGAAAGCGCTTATTTCCCGTTTTCGCGAAATCCATCCAGCTTTGCAGCCTTATATGCGTGGAAGCGGTCTTCCTCAATCGCCTGTCTGATTTCCTCCATCATGCTGTTGAAGAAATACAGATTATGCATCACACAAAGGCGCATAGCAAGCATTTCCTTTGCTTTGAACAGATGGCGGATATAGGCTCTGCTGTATCTTCTGCACGCAGGACAGCCGCAGGTATCATCAATGGGCGAATCATCCTTTTCATATTTCGCATTTAACAGGTTCAGCTTACCCTTATTCGTATACACATGAGCATGGCGGCCGTTTCTTGCAGGCAGGACGCAGTCAAAGAAATCAACGCCGCGTTCTACCGCCTCCAGAATATTTTCGGGTGTCCCAACGCCCATCAGGTAAGTCGGCTTCTCCTCAGGCAGATACGGCACAACCTCATCCAGAATACGATACATTTCCGCATGGGATTCCCCTACCGCAAGACCACCGATGGCATAGCCATCCAGCTCCATCTCGGAAATCCGTTTTGCATGCTCGATACGGATATCCTCGAAGGTTGCCCCCTGATTGATGCCGAACAGCATCTGCTTGGGGTTAACGGTATCCTCTAGCTGATTCAAGCGGTGCATCTCTTTTTTGCAGCGTTCCAGCCAACGGGTTGTTCTGGCAACGGATGCCTCTACATAAGGGCGTTCCGCAGGCAGCCCGATGCATTCATCAAACGCCATCGCGATCGTGGAGCCAAGATTGGACTGAATCTGCATACTTTCCTCCGGCCCCATAAAAATCTTTCTGCCATCAATATGAGAGCTGAAATAAACGCCCTCCTCCTTGATTTTGCGCAGAAGCCCAAGAGAGAATACCTGAAAGCCGCCGGAATCGGTTAGAATCGGTTTATCCCAGACCATGAATTTATGCAGACCGCCCATTTCCTTAATCAGCTTATCCCCGGGGCGCAGATGCAGATGGTAGGTATTGGAAAGCTCCACCTGACATTTCAGCTGCTCCAGATCCTCTGTGGAAACAGCCCCCTTAATCGCACCCGCTGTGCCGACGTTCATAAAGACGGGTGTCTGGATTACGCCATGAGGGGTATGGAATTCGGCACGCTTTGCTCTGCCGCATTTTTTCAATACTTTGTACATAATTTTCCTCGCTTTATCAAAATTTTTCTATCCTTTCTATGATACCCTTTTTTCGCGCTTTCTTCAAGAGGTGGCAGCAAAATTTGCAAAAAATGCGGAAAAACCTGTCAGGAAAAATCTGCCGATTAGCCTTTTCTTTTGGCAGGAAAAATGATAGACTGTTCCTTAGGAAATCATATCGTTACAGAAAAAAGATGGGAGAGAACAAATGAGCATCAATCTGATTGCAACAACCACCTTCGGCTTAGAAGCCGTAGTCAAGAGAGAGTGTCAGGCTCTCGGTTTTCAGAATATCAAAACCTCAGACGGAAAGGTTGAATTTACAGGGGACGAATCCGATATCGTAAAGGCAAACCTCTGGCTGCGGTGCGCCGGGCGTGTCTGGGTGAAAATGGGCACCTTTACCGCCGTTACCTTTACGGAGCTATTCGACCGGACGAAGGCACTGCCATGGGGAGATTGGATTCCGGAGGACGGGAAATTCACCGTTGTGGGGAAATCCGTAAAATCCACCCTGTTCAGCGTTTCGGACTGTCAGGCAATCGTCAAGAAGGCTGTTGTCGAAAAGCTGAAGGAAAAATATAAAACAGACTGGTTTGATGAAACAGGCGCATCCTATACCATTCAGGTCGGGATTCTAAAGGATGTTGTCACCCTTGCGATTGACACCAGCGGCAGCGGCTTACACATGCGCGGCTATCGTGCGAGTGCGTTGGATGCCCCCCTGAAGGAGTCCCTTGCATCCGCCATGGTACAGCTCAGCTACTGGCGAAAGGATCGTATCCTGTTAGACCCCTTCTGCGGCTCAGGAACAATTCCCATTGAAGCCGCCATGCTCGCGCGCAACATTGCCCCCGGTCTGAATCGCAAATTCGCATCCGAGGAATGGGAACGCATCGGCAAGGAGCGTTGGAAGCAGGCAAGAAAAGAGGCATATCAAGCGATTGATTATGATGTTATGCCCGAAATTTACGGCAGTGACATTGACCCTGCGGCAATCGAGCTGGCAAAGGCAAATGCAGAGCTTGCAGGCGTGGATGACTGCATCACCTTCGAGGTAAAGCCCTCGCAGGAGATTGTATTGCCCGGGAAATATGGCGTGCTGATTTCCAATCCGCCCTACGGGGAGCGTATCGGGGAATTGAAGGAGGTTGAAAATATGTATCGTGCGCTTGGCGCAACCATGCAGACCGACCCCACCTGGTCAACCTATATTATCACCTCCATGGAATATTTTGAATCCCTCTTTGGCAGAAAGGCAGACAGAAAGAGAAAGCTGTTCAACGGGCGCATCAAAACGGATTATTATCAGTATGAAGGTCCTCGTCCGCCGAAAAAGCAAAAGGCAGAAGAAAACTGAACATAAACGCATCAAAAAAAGGATAAATCCTCATTTCTCAGAGGACTTATCCTTTTCTTTTTGTCTTTATGAAATTTCACAGAAAGCCTTTATCAGAATCTTCTTCTGCCGCCTCTGCGTCTTCTGCGTCCGCCGCCAAAGCTCAGCCCACTGCTGCGACGCGGAGAACCAAAGCTGTAGCCGCGTCTGTTTCTTCTGCCGTTGATGAATTTGATAATCAGAATGATAATCGCAATCACGATGATGACGATAACCAGCTTCAGCAGACCCTTCACTGTAAACAGATTCTTGAAGAAATCACCGATTGCACTGAAAATGGTACCCTTAGAAACATCTCTGCCTGCGTAAACGGGAGCCTCCAGAACGGTTTTGCCCTTCACCTCATACGTTGCCGTACCGATTTCCGCACCCTTTTCGATGGGAGCCTTCAGGGAAACATTGCCCTCCTTATCCGTTACCGCATAGGTATCGTTATAGGAAACGGTCAGCTTCATATCCTTTGCGGTGTCCTTCGGGAGAATTGCCGTAACCTCCTTCCGGAATACAACAGGAACCGTATTCCCTTCGGATTTTTTATGCTTTGTCAGAGGTGCATCTGCAATAGCTTCCTCTGCCTTTGCAACTGTAATCTTTTCATACTGGTTATAGCCGTATTCAAAGAGATTTTTTGCATCCAGCCAACGGTTCGGGTCTTCGGATTTGAAGATAACCGCTATCAGCTCCTCGCCGTCCTTTTCTGCCGCTGCTGTCACGCAGTCCCCTGCTTCATCGGTGAAGCCTGTCTTAATTCCGATGGCATAGGGATAATTATATTCCCCATCCGTAATCAGCAGGTTATGGCTGCGCCAGTTGTAATCCTGTGTTTTTACGGAAGTATCCTCCGCTTTGACTAAACCCTCTGCGCCGTTGCCGGAATAGCTTTTTTCCTTCGCAATTTCTGCCAGCGTTTTATTTTCCATAAACGCTCTGCCAATCAGCGCAAGGTCGTGCGCGCAGGTATAGTGGTCATCGGAATGGTAGCCGTGCGCGTTTGCAAAATGGCTGTTGGTTGCGCCCAGCTCCTCCGCCTTTTTATTCATCAGGTCTGTGAAAACAACCTCACATTTACCGAAGGTCATGTTTTCGTCATTCTCCGCCTTTTTCGCAACTGCTGCCGCAACCACATTTGCAGAGTCATTGCCGGAGGGAATAATCAGACCGCGGATGGCATTTTCTACTGTCAGCGTTTCGCCCAGCTCATGCCCCGCCTTGCTGGAATCCAGAGAAACCTCATTGATTTCAGAACCAACCACAATTAAATCCTCCGGCTTGAAATAATCCAACGCCACCAGAGCGGTCAGCATTTTTGTCATGCTGGCAGGATACATCTTCTGGGTGGCATTTTTTTCATACAGAATTGTCCCCGAAGATGCCTCAATCAAAATTGCAGCCTCCGCCTGAAGCTCAGGTGCCTGATCCGCAAGCATTACTGCTGTCTGCAAGGCATCCGCCGCTTTTTCGGTTTTCTTGTCTTCCTTTGTATCATCCGCTGCCACAGCATTTTTATCCTGCTGTGTCTCCTTCTTCTCCTTACCGCAGCCGGCTGCACCAAACGCTACCGCCGCCGCCAGACATAAGGCAGTCAGTTTTGCGAAAGATTTTTTCATTTTGAAACATCCTTTCTGCTTTTCTTACTTCTCTTTTCCATAAGCTCCCGTTTCCACGCCTTTAATTCTTCATCAAACCGCTTGGAATGCATACCGGGGTATGCACGCATCAAACGGCGCTCGATAAGGCTGCTCTTCTGCAAAGCATTGATACGGGATTCCAGTTTTTCCTTGATTTCCTCCTGAACCAGCTGCCGACGCAGACGTTCCTCCTCGCGCAGCTGCTCCAGCCTTTCATTTTCCTCTGCCATGCGTTCCTTAAATTCACGCAGAAATTCCGCAGCAGGCATGCTCTCGAAACGCGTAATGATTTCCTGTCGGGAAGCATAAAGCCTCGTTCCCTCGAGCTTTTTCTGCAGCGCATCGTGCGCTTCGCTGAGGGATGCCAGCTTTTCGTTGAACCGCAGGATATGCAGCACCGTAATCGTGGTATCCACAGCCAGATATGCAAGCAACAGTGTTGCCGCAAATTCGCCCCATGCACGGGGAATTGCCGCCACAAAATCCGCAATCACAGGCTGCACCACACGCATCACGAAGGCTGTCAGAACGCCCCACTCCACGGAACGCTCCAGGCAGACGCGCCCCTTGATATTAAAGGGCTTTTGGGAATAATCCCACCATGTGGCATGGAAAAGCTTTTCCAATATCAGCCCGATGAGATATTCCACAACGGTTGCAATCACAAAGCCGCCCAGAAACAGCAGCAAAATCGAATCCGAAACAGGCTTCAGTGCCAGAAGAATCAGCAGTGCGCCTGTGCCGTAAATGGGGCAGAACGGGCCATTGATAAAGCCGCGATTCACCCATTTTTTCGCATTGATAGAAACATACGTTGATTCCATTGCCCATCCCAGAAAGCTGTAAATCATAAAATACGCATATAATTCAAAAAAAGTAAACGAAAACCAAACGGTTGACCACATCGCAATCCCTTCCTTATGAATTGTTATTTGTCTGCAAAACACCCTGTTCCTTTAAATATGTCATCGTCTGCGCCAGTGCGCCTGCCCCGTCTGTTTTGCTCATGTCAATCCAAAGCCCTTCAATCTGCCGCCGGAACCATGTCAGCTGTCGCTTTGCAAAGCGGCGCGTATTGGTTTTCAGCTGCGTAACTGCTTCGTCCAGCGTACAATCTCCGTTGAAATACGGCACAAATTCCTTATAGCCGATGCCCTGCATAGAAACCAGCTTCGGTGAATAGCCCCTGTCCAGAAGTCCCTTCACCTCTGCCAGAAGCCCCTGCTGCATCATCAAATCAATCCTCTGCTCAATGCGTGCATATAGCGCTTCCCGCTCCATCGTCAGGAGAATCACCGCCGCATTGTAGGGGGTTTCCCTTTCCTTCTGCTCCGCATTATGCTCGGAAAATCTCTGTCCCGTCAGGTAATGGTATTCCAAGGCACGCGTCACACGCTTGACGTTGTTCGCATGAATCGTTTCCGCATAGGCAGGGTCGATTTTCCGTAAGCGTTCATACAGCACCTGCGGCCCCTCCTCCTTGGCGATACGGTAGCACTCCTCCCGATAGGAGGTATCATTTTCCGTTTCGGTAAAATCATTATCATACAGCAGGGCATTGATATAAAACCCCGTGCCGCCGACCAGAATGGGAATCCTTCCCTTCGCCCAGATTTCCTCCATATACGCCTTTGCCTTCTGCTGAAAGAGCATAACATTATATTCCTCATCGGGGTTCAGCTCATCAATGAGATAATGCGGCACACCATCCGCTTCTTCGGGTGTCACCTTCGCCGTCCCAATGTCCATATAGCGGTAAATCTGCATGGAATCGGCAGAAATCACCTCGCCGCCGATTTCCTTTGCAAGCCGAATCGAAAAGCCTGTTTTGCCGCAGGCGGTTGGGCCGCCAATCACAATCAATGGTTTTTTCATCATTTCACCTGCTCAATTCTGGATGCGTTTAAACATCTTTTCCATTTCATATTTCGTCAGCTCGATAATCGTCGGTCTGCCATGGGGGCAGGTAAAGGGATGCTCCAGACCAAGCAGTCTGTGAATCAGCTCCTCCGCCTCTCTCGTGCTCAGCACATCATGCCCCTTGACCGCCGCCTTACACGCCATCGTTGCCACTGCCAGTATCTTTGTATCATACACATTGGAAATGCGCTCCTCTGTCAGCCTGTCCAGAATATCGGTAAAAAAACCAACCTCTGTCGGGTTCTGCAAGAGATACGGCGTTGCGCGCAGGGCATATTTCTCGCCGAATTCCTCCAGCTCAAAGCCGAAGCTTTCCAGAAGTGCCAGATTGCGCCGCAGTACCTCTGTTTCCATTGGTGTCAGCTGCAGCATCAGAGGTGTCAGCAACCGCTGCGAGGCGACCCTTTCTTCCTTGAATTTATTCATAAATTCCTCATACAGCACCCGTTCATGTGCGGCATGCTGGTCAATCAGATACAGGCAATCGCCCTGCTCCACAATCCAATAGGTGCGAAAGACCTGCCCGATGATTTTATAATTCTGGAAAAACGGCTGCTTTTCTTCTGTCGGCTTTACCTCTTCCGTTTTTTCATCAGAAACAATCGGCTTCAATTCTATCGGCTGTTCCTCTTTCGGCTTCAGCTCTTCCCTGCGGTACGGCACTGCCGTCTGTGCAAAGCTCTCCGCCTTTGGGGTGCGCTTCAGCAGCTCATCCACACTGCGTCCGCCCGATGTGGGGGTCTGCGGCTTTTCTGCCGCACGCAGGAGCTTTTCCCTTTCCTCTTTGGAAAGAATCACGCCCTGCGATTGCGGGAGCGGAATTTCTTTAGAGGGATTTGCTGTCGGCTCTGCCTTTGGTTCGCTTTCCTTCAGGATGCTTTCCTTTGGCTGCGCCGCTTCCTTTGGCATATCCGCAAGGGTCTGCTGTTCCGCCTGCGGCAGTCTTTCCTTCGGCTTCTTTTCCAGAACCGCCTTGGGAATCAGCACCGTTTCCTGCAATGCCTTCGCAACCGCGTTGTAGAAAAATTCATATACCTCATCGTCATTCTTAAAGCGAACCTCCAGCTTCGCAGGATGCACATTCACATCCACCTGTGCAGGCTCAACCGCAAGATTCAGCACGAAAACAGGAAATTTCCCAATCAGCAGCTTTGTTTTATACGCATCCTCCACCGCAGCGGAAACCACGGGGTTTTTGATAAATCTGCCGTTGATAAAAAGATTTTCATAATTGCGGTTCGCGCGGCAAAATTCGGGCTTCCCAATCAGACCGCTGACGGCATATTCTCCCTTACGGTAGGAGATGGGGAGCATGCTGTTTGCCGCATCCTTTCCGTAAACATAAAACACCGCCGTTTTCGGGTCATTGTTCCCTGCCGTATGCAGAACAGTGTTGCCGTTATTGATATAATGAATCGCAACCTCAGGGTGCCCCAGTGCGATTTTGTTCACCAAATCCGAAACATAGCCGCTTTCGGTCGCAGGCTTTTTCAAAAATTTTCTGCGCGCAGGCACGTTGTAAAAAAGATTCCGCACCGTAATGGAAGTGCCCTCCCGACAGGCGGCATCCTCCAGCTCCTGTATTTCTCCGGCATGAATCACAATGCGCGTGCCCGTTTCCTCGTCTCTGGTTTTTGTCAGCATTTCCACCTGCGCCACCGCCGCGATACTCGCCAATGCTTCGCCGCGAAAGCCCAGTGTAAAAATATGCTCCAAATCCTCAATCTGCGACATTTTGCTTGTAGCATGGCGCAAAAAGGCTTCCTTCACCTGCTCCTTGGGAATCCCTGTGCCGTTATCGGTAATGCGGATATAGGAAATGCCGCCCTCCTTAATTTCTATCGTCACACTGCCGGCGTTTGCATCAATGGCGTTTTCCGTCAGCTCCTTTACAACGGATTTCGGAGATTCTACTACTTCCCCTGCCGCAATTTTATTGATGGTTTTTGCATCCAACAGTCGGATTTTCTGCATAGACCTCCTCCTTTCCTCGGCTTACAGCCCTTTTGCCTTTTTCTGCAATTCAAAAAGCGTTTGCAGTGCTTCAATAGGGGTCATCGCCATCACATCCAGCTTGGAGATTTCATCCGCAAGCTGCGTTTCCGCAATATGGAACATATCCATCTGCTGTGCGGTTTCCTCCTGCTGCTCCTTGGATTCCACTGCAATCTGCTTTGCTTTTTTCGTAATATCCGCCGCGTTCAGCTGCTTGAGAATCTGTCCGCTGCGGCGAATCACCTTATTCGGCAGACCCGCCAGACGCGCCACCTGCACGCCGTAGCTATGGTCTGCGCCGCCGCGCTGAATTTTTCGGAGGAAAATAATATCCTCGCCCTGCTCCTGCACGGCAATGCAGTAATTCTTCACGCCGGAAAGCTTGCCCTCCAGCTCGCTTAATTCATGATAATGCGTTGCAAAAAGCGTTTTCGCGCCAATCTGCTTCGTATCCGCGATATATTCCAGCACCGCCCACGCGATGGAAAGCCCATCAAATGTGCTTGTGCCTCGCCCGATTTCATCCAGAATCAGCAGGCTTTTGTTCGTTGCGTTATGCAGAATGTTCGCAACCTCTGTCATTTCCACCATAAACGTGCTCTGCCCTGCGGAAAGGTCATCCGATGCACCGACACGGGTGAAGATTCTGTCTACAATGCCGATATGCGCCTGCTCCGCGGGAACGAAGCTGCCAATCTGCGCCATCAGCACAATCAGCGCGGTCTGCCGCATATATGTAGATTTCCCTGCCATATTCGGGCCTGTGATGATGGCAAGTCTGGTGTCCTCCCGATCTAAATAGGTGTCATTCGGGATAAACTGCCCGTCCATCATTTTTTCCACAACGGGGTGTCTGCCGCCCTTAATTTCAATTACATCACCGTCATCCACAAGCGGCTTCACATAGCTTCTGTTCTGCGCCACCTCTGCGAGGGACTGCAGGCAGTCAATAACAGAAACGATATACGCACAATATTGAATCCGCTCCACCTCTGCCGCAACGGCATTGCGAATTTCGCAGAACATATCATATTCCAGAGTGGTAATCTTATCCTCCGCGCCGAGAATCAGCTCCTCCAGCTCCTTTAATTCGGGTGTAATAAAACGCTCCGCATTGGCAAGCGTCTGCTTGCGGATATAGCCTTCCGGCACCAGCTCCAGATTGGATTTTGTGACCTCAATATAATAGCCGAACACCTTATTATAGCGCACCTTGAGGTTTTTGATGCCCGTCTTTTCGCGCTCCTCCTCCTCAAGCTGATGAATCCATGTGGTGCCGTTTTCCTTCGCCTTGGTGTAGGTATCCAGCTCCTCATTGAAGCCCTCACGAATCATGCCGCCCTCGCGCACGGAAAACGGAGGGTCTTCGACGATGGACTGCGCAATCAGCGCATGGATATTCTCCAGCGTGTCCAGTCTGTCATGCAGAGTGGACAGATATGGACTCCTGCAGCGAGAAAGAATCTTCTTCAGCAACGGCAGATTTTCCACGGAATTTTTCAGCGCCGCCAAATCCCTTGCGTTTGCATTCTGATACACCACACGGGACATAATGCGTTCAAAGTCATACATGGAATGGAGAATTTCCTTGATTTCCTCTCTGAGGAACAGGTCTCGGAACAGCTCCTCCACCCCATCCAGACGCTGATTGATTTCTTCTTTAGAAAGCAGGGGCTGCTCCACCCATTTGCGCAGAAGCCTTGCGCCCATCGCAGTCTGGGTTTTATCCAGCACGCTCAGAAGCGATCCTTTTTTGTTCTTCTCGCGCATGGTTTCCGTCAGCTCCAGATTTCTGCGGCTGGAAACATCCAACAGCATGAAATCCCCTGTTGTGTAATATTTCAGGGCGGAAATATGGCTCAAATCGTTTTTCTGCGTTTCATTCAGATACCACATCAGCGCACCCGAAGCCGAAACCGCCAACAGCTTTTTCTGCAAGCCGAAGCTTTCCAGTGTTTTCACCTTGAAATGTGCAAGCAGGGTATCCTTTGCGGTATTATATTCATACATGCGGCTGTCGATATCATTCAGATACAGGTGAAACCGTTCCTCGATTTCCTTCGCCAAAGGGGTGGAAAGAAATTCGCTGTTGCAGACAAGCTCCGCAGGGGAAAACCTTGCTGTTTCATCCAGAATTTTTGCCGCCGCCTGCACGCTGCGAAATTCCGTTGTCTGAAATTCGCCTGTTGTCACATCGCAGACCGCAATGCCATAGCCGTTTGCACTGCTGAAAACGGAGAGAATATAGTTATTTTTTGTTTCATCCAGAACAGTATTATCCACAACCGTCCCCGGAGTAATGACACGCACAACATCGCGCTTGACCAAGCCCTTTGCCGTCTTGGGGTCCTCCACCTGCTCGCAGATGGCAACCTTATAGCCACGTTCCACCAAACGGGCAATATATCCATCCGCAGAATGGAAAGGCACGCCGCACATAGGGGCTCTTTCCTCCTGCCCCCAATCCTTCCCCGTCAGGGTGATTTCCAGCTCCTTCGAGGCAATGACCGCATCCTCGAAAAACATCTCATAAAAATCCCCTAAACGAAAAAAAAGCAGACAATGCTTATATTGTTCTTTAATTTCAAAGTATTGCTGCATCATGGGTGTGATTTTCGCCATGGATGTTGTCCTCCTTCTCCTTTTTCTGCAAGCAAACCCGAATAAAGAACGGATTCTCTATTCGGGCTTTTCTTCCTTTATTTCTATTTGAATCAGTGGCAGCCGCCGCCGCAGGAGGAGCAGCAGCTGGGATCGCAGCCGCCGCCCTGTTCGGGTTCTTCGCCTGTCAGGGTTGCTGTGATGATGTTGAATACGGAATTTACGAAGTTATTGAAATTCTGTTCCGCAACGTACAAATCAGATGCCAGCTTATTGGTTCTGATTGCTTCGCCCTTTGCCTTCATCTGTTCATTGAAGGCTCTCTGCTCCTCTATGGAAATGCCGCCTGCATTCATCTTTGCTTCAAAATCATAATGCAGCTTTGTGTATTCCTCTACCAGCTTTGCAATTTCGGGGTCGCTTTCGTATGCAGCCTTTGCCGCTACCAGCGCTTCCACCTGAGGGGTTTTCTGCAATTCCTCACCCAATGCTCTTGCCATTTCAAAAATCGTTGCCATAATGCTTCACCTTACATCCTTTCGCCTATTAAATAAAATGTTTTGTTTTCTGTAATCTTCACAGGAACCATCTGCCCGATTAAGTCCTCCGTGCCCTTAAAATGCACCAGCATATTGTTATCGGCACGCCCTGTCAGAACAGTCTTATCCTGCTTGCTTGCTTCCTCTGCAAATACCGTCATCACCTTGCCCAGCTGCTCCTCATGCACCTCATGCACGATTGGGTTAAGAATATTGAGCATCCTGTCGAAGCGATCCTTAATGACATTCTCCGGCACCTGATTTTCCATAGTTGCCGCAGGGGTACCTGTCCGCTTGGAATAAATAAAGGTAAACGCGGTGCTGTAACGGGATTTGCGGATGACATCCAAGGTTTCTTGGAAATCCTCCTCCGTTTCCCCGGGGAAGCCCACGATGATATCCGTGCTCAGGGTGATATCCGGCATTGCCGCTCTTGCCTTGCGCACCAGCTCCATGTAGGATTCCTTTGTATAATGGCGGTTCATGCGGCGCAGAATTTCATCACTACCGCTCTGCACAGGCAGATGCAGATATTTACATACCTTATCACAATCCGCCATTGCCTGTATCAGCTCATCGGACAAATCCTTCGGGTGAGAGGTCATGAAACGAATCCGTTCAATCCCCTCCACCTCGTTCACCATCCGCAGAAGCTCTGCAAAGGAAACGGGTGTTTCCAGATTTTTGCCATAGGAGTTTACATTCTGCCCTAAAAGCATAACCTCCTTCACACCGTCCGCCGCAAGCCTTCTTACCTCCGCGAGGATATCCTCAGGGGTACGGCTGCGCTCTCTGCCGCGCACATACGGCACGATGCAGTAGGAACAGAAGTTGTTGCAGCCAAACATAATATTGACCGATGCCTTATAGGGGAAATGCCGAATCGCAGGCAAATCCTCCACAACCTCACGCTGCTCCTGCCAGATATCATACACCGTTTCGCCGCTTTCCATGCGTGTTGCCACAAGCTCCGGCAGCTTGTAGAGATTAAATGTGCCGAAGACGATATCCACATGGCGATATTTCTGCCGCAGGGTCTGCAAAACCGTTTCCTGCTGCATCATGCAGCCGCAAAGCGCAATCACCGCATCGGGATTTTTTGTTTCCTTATAGTGCTTCAGCCAGCCCAGCTTGCCATATACCTTCTGCTCCGCGTTTTCGCGCACACAGCAGGTGTTGTAGATGATAAAATCGGCCTCTGTTTCCTCGTCTGTTCTGTCAAAGCCCATTTCGTCAAGCATCCCTTCCAGCTTTTCGGAATCATGCGCGTTCATCTGACAGCCCATCGCAAGGGAATAGAATTTTTTCTTTCTGCCGTTTTCTGCCGCAAAGGCATCATTTTCCGCACGAATGGCGCGGATATATTCCAGCTGTCTTGCCAGCTCTGTTTCGCCCGGCTTAACAGCAGTTCCAGCTTTCCTTTCCATTCTTTCTTCCTCTCGAAACTGAATTCTTATGAAAAGACAGTCTTTCACAAGTATATTTCAGTATAGCATACCTTCCCTGCTTTCTCAATGATTTTTCCCCAAAACTTACAGAAAAGGCTTACGCAAAGGAAAGCACCTCAAGCGAGTTGCCATGCTCCTTTATAATTTGCATAAGATCCGCCGTTTTCAGATAAACCGATGCCGTATTGTCATTGGGATGCACCCCGATTTCCTCCTTTTCCAGAAAATCCCTGTCCAGAAAAACCTTTACGGCGCAGGCAGTATCATTCAAAATGCCCAAGGGTGTCACTGCCCCTTTTTTCAATCCAAGATATTTTTCCAGACGCTCCTCCGATGCAAAGGAAAGCCTTACGCCTCCAAGCTTCTCTCCCAGCTCCTTCAGATTCGCCTGCTTATCGGCACGAATTACCACAAGAAAATGATTTTTTCCCTTCTGGTCTCGCAAAAAGAGATTTTTTGCCGTCTCCTCCATTTTTTCCAGACCTAGCTCCTCCATCTCCTCAATGGTATAAACCGCTTTATGCTCCACCCAACGAAAGGGGATTCCTTTTTCCTTCAGAAATACCTTTACTTCTTCTTTTCCAAACATTTTCATCTGCTCCCTTCCTGCCTCTTTCTTTTCCTTCGTCTTTCTTCTTTTCCTGCGTCTTTCTAAGGAAGATAGTATCATATTTTCCGCGAAAAATCAGCAAAAGCAACGGGGTTTTCAAAGAGATTCCCTCATTGTTTACAAAACGTTCATATTTCAGCCACACCAGATTCATATTGACAGGATATGATAAAGATGTCCTCAAAGAAGAGGATAATGAATAAACATAGTATACATACCCTCCCCTTTACAGAGAGCCACTTCCCCAGTGGCTCTTTTCCCTTTATATATGCCTTTTTTATACGCCTTTTTCGATTGTTTTTTCCCCTCTGATTTGCTATACTTGAAAAAACAAATATAAAACCGATATACAAAAGAAAGAGGTGCATTTTCTGTGAATGAGATTTTATCTGATGCAAAAAAGATAATTCACAATGCCATTCAGACATCCCTTCCCGATGAAGCCGTAAAAAAGTTCATCGGCGGCAAGACCTTCGCTTTTGAAGGAAGGGTGATTGTCATTGCCATCGGCAAAGCGGCTTGGAACATGGCAAAGGCGGCGGCGGAAAATATCCCCCACAGGATTGATGCAGGCATTGTTCTGACGAAATATGACCATGCGAAGGGCGAAATCCCCGGCTTTACCATCCTTGAAGCAGGACATCCCCTTCCCGATGAAAATACAATTCTCGGCACACAGAAAATCATGGATGCCGTTTCCGGTTTAACTGAAAAGGATACGGTGTTCTTTCTGGTTTCGGGCGGCGGCTCTGCGCTTTTTGAATGTCCTGCCGGCAAGCTGACCCTTGCGGATTTTCTGGACATCACCGACCAGCTTTTGAAATGCGGCGCGGATATCGTGGAAATCAACACCATCCGCAAGCATCTTTCTGCCGTAAAGGGCGGCAAATTTGCGAAGCTTTGCGCCCCTGCACAGGTGTACTGCATTGCTCTGAGCGATATTCTGGGCGACCGCCCCGATTCCATTGCCTCCGGTCCTGCCTGCGCGGATGCGTCCACGGTGGCAGAAGCATTTGCCATCTCGGAAAAATACAATCTCAAGCTGACAGAGGAAATGCGAAAGCAGCTTGCCATGGAAACGCCGAAAACGCTTGCCAACGTCACTATGGAAATCACAGGCAGCGTGACACAGCTTTGTGCCGATGCGGCAAGGGCGGCAGAGCAGCTTGGCTATGCCCCTCTGGTTCTGACGAATATGCTTGACTGTGAGGCAAGGGAGGCCGGCAGATTTCTTGCATCCATCGCAAAAACAATCCGGAAGGACGATCTGCCCCTGCGCCCGCCCTGTGCCATTCTCTGCGGCGGCGAAACCGTTGTGCATATCACCGGGAAGGGCAAGGGCGGCAGAAATCAGGAGCTTGCCCTTGCGGCGGCGGAGCGCATTGCCGGCATGGAAGGCATTGTGATTGCGGCGGCAGGCTCTGACGGTACGGATGGGCCGACCGATGCCGCAGGCGGTATTGTGGACGGGAAAACCTGCGGTATCCTTGCGGAAAAGGGCATATCCATTCCTGCGGTTCTTGCGGAGAATGATTCCAATACCGCATTGGCGGCGGCAGATGCCCTTCTCATCACAGGAGCAACCGGCACAAACGTAAATGATATTTATCTTCTTCTCTGCCAATAAAAACTAAGTCGAAAACAAATCACCTTCGTGGGGCGCGCCCCTGCGGAGGTTTTTGTTTTTTGTTTGGCATAACAGCTGCTTCTGAAAAAAATACAAAACAATACAACTTTTCTTTCATCTGTCTTGTCACTTGTAAATAATTGTGCTATACTAAATTCCACTGCAAAAAAATTTATTTACAATACTTATTTACAAAATACAGTAGAATCGAGGAAAAGCATGAATATCAAAGATGAAATCAAAGCCTTAAAGGAACAGAAAAATGCAGTCATTCTGGCGCATTATTATGTAGCGGATGAAATTCAGGAAATCGCCGATTATGTCGGGGATTCCTTCGCGTTGAGCAAAACGGCGGCAACCCTGCCCAACCCCATCATCGTTTACTGCGGTGTCTCCTTCATGGGGGAAAGCGGCTGTCTGTTAAGCCCCGAAAAGAAGGTGCTGATGCCGGATGCAAGCGCGGACTGCCCCATGGCGCACATGGTAACAAAGGCAGAGGTGGACGCGGCAAGAGAAGCCTACGAGGATTTGGCGGTTGTCTGCTACATCAATTCTACAGCGGAAATCAAATCCTGGTCTGACGTAAGCGTGACCTCCGCCAACGCGGTGCAGATTGTCCGCAACCTGCCCAATCAGAATATCCTCTTTATTCCCGATCAAAACCTCGGTCGCTTCATTGCGGCGCAGGTGCCTGAAAAAAATATCATTCTCGTCAATGGCTACTGTCCCATCCATCAGAATATCTCTCCTGCCAAGGTACAGGAGCTGAAGGACGCACACCCCAATGCAGAGGTTCTGGTGCATCCCGAATGTCCCGAAGCTGTGACAAAGCTGGCAGATTACATCGGCTCCACCACAGGCATCATCAAGCATGCGACCGAAAGTGAAAAGCAGGAATTTATCATCGGGACGGAAATCGGCGTGCTGTATGAGCTGAAAAAGCGCAATCCAGATAAGACCTTCTATTTCCCGAAAACAGCACCCACCTGCAGGGACATGAAGCTGATTACATTGGAAAAGGTGCTGCATGTTTTGCAGACAGAGGAAAATCAGGCATCCGTAGACCGGGCACAGGCAGAAGCGGCAGGCAACACCCTGACACGCATGCTGGAGCTGAGCAAATAAGGAGGAGCATAAAATGGAAAAAGAGCTTACCTATAACACCGTCATCGTCGGCGCAGGAGTCAGCGGCTTATATGCCGCACTCAAGCTGCCCAAGGAGCAGAACATTCTTCTCATCTGCAAGGAGGATTTGCCCAGCTGCGATTCCATGCTTGCACAGGGCGGCATCTGCGTCCAGAGGGATGAAACCGACTACGATTCCTTCTTCGAGGACACCCTCAAGGCAGGGCATTACGAAAATCGCAAGGAAAGCGTGGATATCATGATTCGCAACAGCAGAGCCGTGATCAACGACCTGCTTGCCCTCGGCGTAAGATTTGACAAGGAGGCGGACGGTAGTTTAAAATATACCAGAGAAGGCGCACACGCCAAGCCCCGTATCTGCTTCCATAAGGACATCACAGGGAAGGAAATCACAGAAACACTGCTCAGAAATGTGCAGGCACTGCCCAATGTCACCATTATGGACTATACCGTGATGGAAGACCTTCTGGTGGAGGGAAACACCTGCCATGGCATCGTTGCGAAGGCAGAAAACGGCGATATCCTGCGGATTCATGCGGAAAACACAATTCTGGCAACAGGCGGCATCGGCGGTCTGTATGAACATTCTACAAACTTCCCTTCCCTGACGGGGGATGCACTCCGTCTGGCAGAAAAATACGGCGTGGAGCTGGAAAATATGGACTATGTGCAGATTCACCCCACCAGCCTTTACAGCGAAAAGCCCGGCAGACATTTTCTGATTTCCGAATCTGCCCGCGGCGAGGGTGCAATTCTGCTCAACAGCAAGGGCGAACGCTTTGTCAATGAGCTTCTGCCCAGAGACAAGGTTTCTGCTGCCATCCATGCAGAAATGGAAAAGGAAGGTACAAAGCATGTATGGCTTTCCTTTGCTCCCGTTCCTGCGGAGGATATTGAAAATCATTTCCCGAATATCTACAAAACCTGTCTGGAGGCAGGCTATGATATCAAAAAAGAGCCTGCGCCCGTTGTGCCGGCACAGCATTACTTTATGGGCGGCATCCATGTAGACCGCCATTCCAAAACAACCATGGAGCATCTCTATGCTATTGGCGAAACCAGCTGCAACGGCGTACACGGCAAAAACAGACTGGCAAGCAACAGCCTTCTGGAAAGCCTTGTTTTCGCAGAAAAAGCAGCACAGCACATTGCAGGAAAGGAAGGATTAGAATGAACCCGATTACCATGCAAATTGTAGCAGATAAATATATCCGCATGGCTCTGGAGGAGGATATCAACAGCGAGGATGTTTCCACCAACGCAGTCATGCCGCGGTATCAGCTTGGCACAGTCGATTTAATCTGCAAGCAAGACGGCATCATTGCTGGTCTGGATGTGTTCGCAAGGGCGTTTCAGCTTCTGGATGAAAAAACAGAAATTGCCTTTCATGCCGCCGATGGAGATGCTGTGAAAAAGGGGCAGCTTCTGGCAACTGTGACGGGAGATATCCGTGTTCTGCTTTCCGCAGAACGCACCGCCCTCAATTATTTGCAGCGCATGAGCGGCATCGCAACCTATACGAATGCCGTTGCAAAGCTGCTTGCGGGTACAAAAACAACCCTTTTGGATACAAGAAAAACCACTCCCTGTATGAGAGTGTTTGAAAAATATGCCGTAACCGTCGGCGGTGGCTCGAATCACCGCTATAATCTTTCCGACGGCGTAATGCTGAAGGATAACCATATCGGCGCAGCAGGCGGCGTAAAGGAGGCCATTGCCGCAGCAAAGGCGTATGCTCCCTTCGTCCGCAAAATCGAAGTCGAAACGGAAACTCTGGATATGGTAAGAGAAGCAGTCGAAGCCGGTGCAGATATCATCATGCTGGATAACATGAGCCCTGCGGAAATGGCGGAGGCCATCCGCATCATTGACGGCAGAGCAGAAACCGAATGCTCCGGCAATATGACAATCGAAAATATCAAAACCATCACAGCGCTTGGGGTAGATTATGTATCCAGCGGTGCGCTGACCCATTCCGCACCTATTCTGGATATCAGCCTGAAAAATCTCCATGCGGTGGAATAAGCAGGAGTGATTGAAAAAATGACTGGCACAGAAAGACGAAAGAAATTATTAAATCTGATGAGGGAATCAAAAACACCTCTCTCCGGCGGTGCGCTCGGCTCTGCCACGGGGGTCAGCCGTCAGGTGATTGTCCAGGATATTGCTTTGCTTCGCACAGAGGGTCATTCCATTCTGGCAACGGCAAGGGGCTATCTTCTGGAAGAGCCTGCGGATACCATGCGGCTGTTCAAGGTCTTCCATGATGCCGCGGCAACAGAGGAGGAGCTGACAACCATTGTGGATTTAGGCGGCTGTGTCGTGGATGTCATGGTAAACCACAGAGTCTATGGGAAGGTTTCCGCTCCCCTGCAAATCAAAAACCGCAGAGATGTACAGGCGTTTCTGAAAAATCTGGAAAGCGGCAAATCCACTCCCCTTTTAAATGTCACCTCAGGGTATCATTTTCACCATGTTTCCGCCGAAAGCGAGGAAATTCTGGATGAGATTGAGGATGCCCTGCGCCGCAAGCATTTCCTGACAGAGGTTTTCCCCTATGAGCAGGAGGAAATCCGAAAATAAGACGATTTTTGCCAAATTCTATAAAAAACAGGCTTTCCGATACGAAATTCCTTGAATTATGCAGAAAATAATGATAAAATATTTTGGTGAAATTTTAAGGAGGAGGGTTCCTAATGTCAGGACATTCTAAGTTTGCAAATATCAAACATAAAAAAGAAAAAAACGATGCAAAAAAAGGTAAAATCTTTACCATGCTGGGCAGAGAAATTCAGGTTGCGGTAAAGGCCGGCGGTCCCGACCCCGCCGTAAACGGCAAGCTGCGTGATGTTATCGCAAAATGCAAAGCCAACAACATGCCAAACGATACCATCGACAGAAGTATCAAAAAGGCAGCCGGCGGCGGTGAAGACGTAGAATACGAAAACGTAACCTACGAAGGCTATGGTCCCAACGGCGTAGCTGTTATTGTAGAAGTGCTGACAGATAACAGAAACCGTGCAGCAGCCAATGTCAGAAACGCCTTCACAAAGGGCGGCGGCAACATGGGCAACAGCGGCTGTGTATCCTTCATGTTCGATGAAAAGGGTCTGATCGTGATTGATAAGGAAGAAATCGATATGGACGAGGAAGAGCTGATGATGGCTGCTCTGGATGCAGGCGCAGAGGACTTCGCCGCAGAGGAGGACAGCTACGAAATCACAACCGCACCCGATGATTTCTCCGCAGTGCGCGAAACACTGGAGGCAGCAGGCATCCCTATGGCAAGCGCCGAGGTAACCATGATTCCCCAGACCTATACGGAGCTGACAGACGAAGAGGATATCAAGAAGATGAATAAGCTTCTGGAAATGCTCGACGATGACGATGATGTTCAGAACACCTACCATAACTGGGATGAATAATTTTTTCTGATAATAATAAAACCTCTTTCCCTTTGGCGTTTTTATACGCTTTGAGGAAAGAGGTCTTTTTTTATTTCCTTATTTTTTTATTTCTTTTTTTATTCCTGCCATGCAATGCTGCTGCCGGCACTGCCCTTTTTCACGATAATCTTCTTATCAATGCTTTCCTTCAGTTCGGAAACATGGGAAATAATTCCCACCAGACGATTCCCATAAGAAAGCCTTTGCAGCACCTGCACCGCCTGCTCCCTTGACTGCTCATCCAGAGAGCCGAAGCCCTCATCAATGAACATCGCATCCACACGGACACCGCCTGCGTGCGCCTGAATCACATCGGAAAGCCCCAATGCCAAGGAAAGCGAAGCCTTAAACGCTTCCCCACCCGAAAGTGAACGCACCGAGCGGCTTTTACCCGTATAATGGTCCAACACCTCCAGCTCCAAGCCCGCCTGCGAGCGTTTATTCATCGCCTTCTCTGCGTGCAGCAAAAGATATCTGCCCTCTGTCATATCCTGCAAACGCAGATTTGCCGCCTGCAAAATCCTTCGGAAATAAACCCCCTGCACAAATTGTTCAAAGGCGATTTTCTCCTTACCGGGCAATTCCCCGTTGGCAGTGCGAGAAAGCTCCCGAATCGGGAGATACGCCGCCGCAGCGTGCATCCTCTCCTGCCATTCCTTCCTTGCATTTTGCAGGAGATTTGCCAGAACAGCAGCCTGTTTTCTTGTTTCATCTGCCATCTGCTTTTTCGCCGCGCGTTCCGTCAAAAGCGTTTTTCGCTCCTCCTCCAAAGCGGAAACATCCTTCCGCTCCTTTTTCGCACAGCTCTCCGCAAACATTTCTGCCAGTTGCTTCTGCTTTTCCAAAGCTGCGAAAAACTGTCTGTTTTCTTCCTCCGCACGCTCCAATACCGTGCGCTCTGTGAGATATGCTTCATATTCTGTCTGATTTGCAAAGCTCTTTTCCCGCAAAATGGCAAAAAATTCTGCTTCCGCTCCCTGCTCCGTCTTTGCGGCGGCTTGGCTCTCCTGCTCTGCCTGCTTCCGCAGGGCAAGAAAACGCTCCTTTTTCTCTCGTGTCTGCTGCAAAGTCTCCTGCAGGTCGGATTCCTTTTTCTCCGCAAGGGAAATTTCCTTCTGCAAAGCGGCGCATTTCTCTGTCAGCACTGCGGCAGTCAGATTTCCAAGCTGCGCCTGCAACAGGCTATATTCGCCCTGCTTCTGCCGCAAAGCGGTGTTCGTTTCCTCCGCCCTTTTCTGCAATGCTGCCAAGGCGGCTTGGCTTTTCGCAATGCGTTCCTGCAAGCCTTCCTTTTCGGGGCGCAGGGCTTCTGCTTCGTCTATCCTCCTTTGCTTCTCTGCCAGCAGTGCCATTTCCTGCTTGAATGCGACTTCTGCCGTTTCCTTTTCCGCATAAAGCCCCTCCGCAGCTGTCCCCAGCCTTTCACAGCCTATGCGGAACGCTTCCTGCGCCAAGAGCAGCTTTTCCCCTGCAACCTTCGCCTGCTCGGATGCCCTTCGCAGAGCCGCGCTTGCCGTTTCCTCCTGCGCCTTTTTCTCCTGCCATTCCGCCTGCGTGATGGCATTTTCCGTCAGCGCCGCCTTATGGGGATGGTGCGTTGCGCCGCAGACAGGGCAAGCCATCCCCTCCGTGAGGTTTTCCGCCAGAAAGCCTGCCTGTTCGCGCAGATAAAGCGTTTCCGCCTGCGTTGCCGCTGCCTTCGCCGCCTGCCATGTCCCCTCCGCCGCAAGGTATTTCTTCTGCATGCCCTGCAAATCCCTTTCCTTTTTGGCGATATCCGCTTTCTGTTGCAGAAGTGCTTCGATGCCTTCGATGAATTCTCTTTTTCTGGCAATCGTCTGCTCCTGTGCTTTCTTCTCCAACAGCAGCTTTTCCTGCATAAAAAGCATCGCCTGCCATTCCTGCTGCGCCTTTTCCTGCGCCGTGAGCCGTTCCTGCAACGCCTGTATCTCGGCTTCCGCCGCGCTTTTCTCCGCAGCAAGCCGTTCTGTCTCCTGCTTTGCTTTTTCCCTCTGCCAAACCCGTTCTTCGTCCGCCTTCAGTCTGCGCAAAAGGCTTCGTTTTTCCTCAAGCTGTGGCTTTTCTGCATCCAGAAGCAGCTTTTCCGCCTGTAAACGGGCAAGTATTTCCTCCGCCTGCTTCTCCTTTTCCGCGTTTTCGATGGCACCTCTCTGCCAGTTTACTCGCGTTTTTTCCGCCGTTTTCCAAGCCTGCTCCAAGGGGAAAACAAAATCAAGCGCATCTCGCTGCTTTCTCAGCCTTGCCGTTTCTGCCTGTTTTTCGGGCAGAAGTGCCGCCTGCGTTTCCAAAAGCCGCCGTGCTGCCGCCGCCTTCGCAAAAAGCTGCTCCGTTTCCGCGCCTTCGCTGATGGCATGCTCCAGCTCGCTAAGACGTTTTTGCTGTGTTGTCAGGGCTTCGTCTGTTTCCTGTAGGCTCCGCTCCATTTCCTGCAAGCGTTTTTCCTGCACGGAAAGCAGCTCCTCCCCGTCGAAAAGTGCTTCCTTTTTCAAGGCTTCCCCCGTCATTTCGCTGAAATGTCTCAACAGCTGCTTTTCGCTGTCCTCCAAGGCAATGCGTTTTTCTCGCTCCGCATCCTTCAGCCGTTTCTGAAAGGCGGCATAGAGGTCGGTATGGAACACCCTGCGGAAAATATTGCCGCGCTCTGTGCTGTCCGCATAAAGCAGCTTCAGAAATTCCCCCTGCGCAATCATGGAAATCTGCTTGAACTGCTTTGCATCCACGCCCAAAATCGTTTCAATCTCGTTTTTCACAGGCGTAAATCCGGTCGCAAGTGTTGCCCGCTCCGCGCCCGATTCCTGATACAACGCCGCATCCGCACTCTCCGCCGTCATGCCCTCGCCGCGCAGCTTGGGTCGCTGATACGCCGGGTTGCGCACCACGCGGTACTGTCTGCCCTGATGGGAAAACGTCAGCGACACAAAGCTTTTGGTCTGCGGCTTCGCAAAGTCGCTCCGCATACTGTCCACACCACGGTTCGAGCCGCTCGCCTCACCGAACAGCGCAAAGCAGATGGCATCAAAGAGCGTAGTTTTCCCTGCGCCTGTGTCGCCGCTGATGAGAAAAAGCCCCTGCTTTCCTAACCGTTCAAAGGAAATCTCCGTTTGCTCCGCAAAGGGGCCAATGGCGGAAATCGTCAATTCTAATGGTTTCATGCCTTCTCCTCCGTTCCCTTCCAGATGCACTCCAATAGCTTTTTCTGCGTTTCATCCAGTTCCTTTTCGTTCTGCCTTTCAAAAAAGCGCGCAAACAATTCCTCCGGGCGGGCAGTCTCTGTATCCAAAAGCACCTCATCGGAAAACGAAGCTGCCTGCTGTTCAAATTCCAGCGTCATTAAATTCGGGTAAATGCGCCGCAGCTGTCCCACAGGGTCAAGCAGGGCTTCGCTGTTCGTCAGGATGCAGCGGATATAATCCTCCGAGCCGCCCGTTTCCCTTCCTGCCGCAAGGATTTCCTCCAACGGGCCCTTGATTTCCCGAAACTGCCGCTTTGTTTCCAGTGGGATAAAATCCAGAGAAACCACACCTTTTTCCTTGAGTTCAACAACCGTAATGCCCTTTTTCCTGCGGATTTCCGAAAAGGAATACGGCATGGGAGAGCCGGCATAGCGCACCGTTTCCCTTCCCAGTCTCTGCGGATTGTGCAGATGCCCCAGTGCAACATAATCAAAATCAAAAAACAGCCCTGCATCAATTTCATCCACGCCGCCCAAGGAAAGCGTTTCGGAATCACTGCGCTCCGCCGCCCCTCTCCACGTCACAAACTGATGCACCAGAATCACGTTTCGCTTGGAAAAATCAATCTCCTCTCGTTCCAACAAAAGCTTTGCCGCCGCCGCATAGGAAGAAGCCTCCTCCTCGCGCAGCAGGGCGTTCACATGTGCCGGCTTGAAAAACGGCAGCAGCCAGATTTCCACCGTACCATATTCATCCGTTTCCGTAACATGCGCCAATCCCTCGCCAATGCTGCCGCTGATATGGATGCTTTCCCTGCCGAAAATTTCCTTGCCGAATTCCAGACGCTGTGCGGAATCATGGTTGCCTGCAATCAGATAGGTATGCAGTCCTCGTTTGGATACTTCCGTCAGAAAATCATCCAACAGCTTCACCGCCTCTGTCGGCGGCACAGGCTTATCGTAAATATCACCGCTGATGAGCAGTGCCTGCGGCTGTTCCTCGTCTATGCTCCGCAGAATTTCCAAAAGCAGCTCCCTCTGCTCCTCCAGCATGGAAAATTCATATATCCGCTTGCCTAAATGCAAATCACTGATATGAAATAGCTTCATAGTTCCTCCCGCATCCTTCCTAATAAAAAACGGTATCACAGAAAACCCCTTTCGGAATCAGAGCCATGTCATACCGTGTTTCTTTTATTTAAAATGCCTTTGCGACCTCTGCCGCCTTCTCCTTTGCCTGCTCCATCAGCTCCACAACAGGCCATGCGCCGATATCCAGCCCCTCCGCGGCAACGCAGTCGAATTTTGCAATGCCGAAGAACGCCGCCATCTGCTCCAAGTAGCGCGCACCCTGCTCCATGGGGGAATCCGTATAAATACCGCCCCTTGCCGTCAGGAAAACCATGTGGTCTGCCTTACAAAGCCCATGCAGCCCCGTTTCATCCGAATGAAAGGTAATACCATCCACGCAGAGGTTTTCAATATACACCTTCAAAAGCGCAGGAAAGCTTAAATCCCAGAAGGGCGCGGCAATCACGATTTTATCCGCCGCCGCAAACCGGTGCGCATAGCGGAAACGAGGATGGTCGAATTTTCCCTCCGCCAGAAGGGCTTCTCTCTGAAAAAAGAATCCATCGGAAAAATAAGATAAATTCTCATCCATCAGGCATAGCCGCTCAATTTCATACGCACCCGTTTCCTCTAATTTTTGGATAAAATACTCCGCCAGCTCCTTGGAGCGGGAAGCCTCTCTGCGGATGCAGCAATCCACAAACAATACCTTTTTCATGCTTCTTCCCCCTTTTGCACAGAAATTCTTTTTTCGGTATATTTTTTCCAGTATAGCATACTTTCTGCGTTTCTTCAAAGAGACTACACATTCTTCCCCCACGCGGTTTCGACAAATTTTACAGCTCTTTGCGGAACAGACTCTCCTTCTTTCTTATCTTACTTTATCCGCCTTCCGAAAGCAACAAACGCTCCGTGGAGTGATTTTCTCCATCAAAAAAGCCCTCCAAATCTCGTTGGAGAGCTTCGTCTTTCTTATGGATTTACGCACGGGGATGCGTTTTTGCGTATACATTTTTCAGCTTCTGATTCGTCAGCTTCGTATAAATCTGCGTGGTGGAAATATCGGAATGACCCAGCATTTCCTGCACAGAGCGCAAGTCCGCACCGTTTTCGATTAAGTGCGCCGCAAAGGAATGCCGCAGAATATGCGGTGTGATATCCTCCTCGATGCCCGCTCGCCTTGCATAGGATTTGATAATCTTCCAGAAGCCCTGTCTGGTCATGGGTCTGCCGTTGCAGTTGACAAACAGCGCCTCCTCCTCCGGAACGGAAATCATGTGCTCCCGCACCCGTTCCATATACTTATGCAGAGATGCCTTCGCCTGTGCGCCGATGGGAATGATACGGCTTTTTGCTTCGCTGCCGCAATGGATATATTCCAAGGGCAGATTCAAATCCGAAACCTTCAGAGAAATCAGCTCAGTCACGCGAATGCCGGTCGCATAAAGCAGCTCCAGCATGGCTTTATCGCGCACCTCCTTATCCTCTTCCCCTCTCGGCTGCTCCAAAAGCAGCTCCACCTTTTCCAGAGAAAGAATCTCAGGGGCTTTTTTCTCCACCTTCGGCAGCTCTATATCCGCCGCAGGGTTTTCCGTCACCATGCCCTTCTTCTGCAAAAACTGGTAAAAAGAACGAATGGACGCAATATTTCTGGAAACCGTTGCCCCTGCCTTTTTCTGCTTTTGCAGCTCATAGACATACGCCATCACATTCGTGCGATTCACCTTTGCGGCATCCGAAACTCCCGCCTCCTGCATAAAGCGGCAGAACCCCTTTAAATCTCTGCTGTAGGAGAGAACAGTATTTTCCGGTGATTTTTTTTCATTCCGTAAATATGCGGTAAAATCAGCAATACATTGTTCCATTTCAACAATCCCCTTCGTCTTTAGTTCTTTAAATTATACTTATTTTTCCATGGCTTGTCGATATGATTTGCTGAAAAATGTTAATTTTGTGAACTTTTTGTGAACAATTTGCAAAATTTCACATGAATTTTTTACAAAACAACGTTTATTTTTTTCGATAAGAAGCCCTCACAGCAGTAAAAGCATCCGTTCCAACCCAGAAGCCGCCGCAAGCAGCAGTACAGACCCCCCAAAGAGAATACAATATTCCAGCTGCTTTCGCCTTTTTTCTCGCTTCAGCGTCCGCTTGCCGCCCTCCTCCTGCCAGGAAAGCAGATAATACACACAGGCTGACATCATCAGGATATAGCAGGGAATCAGCAGAAGATTCTGCGGCAGAAACGCAGTCGCGGAAAGAAGCACCCCCTTCATGCCATACGCCGCCATCATCATGGCAGAGGTGAAGCCGACACAGACGCTCCGAAACAGGAACGCCGCCCCCGCAAAGAAAAGCCCCAGCTGCATCCATCCCCCTAACCAGATGATGATATCATATTTCAGATATTTCCAGAAAATTGCCGCAAAGCCGATTTCGTCTCCATCTGCCAGCGCCTGCTGCAAAAATGCAGAAAGCTGCCCCTGCTGCCCCTGCGGCAGAAGATTTGCCAGAAGCGCGCCGCCTGCCGTCCCCAATAAAAAAGAAAGGCAGACAATGCCTATAATTCGTTGCAGCTGTTTGTCTGTCCTTCGTTTCTGCCTTTTCATTGCCATCCCCCCTGATACAAGGTATGGCTCGTCTGTTTTAATTATGCGTTTTTTCTTGCCTGCCATGCAAAAAGCGCCGCAATGGTCTTTCCGTCCTTGATTTCGCCCTTATGAATCATTGTGATGGCTTCCTCCAAAGTATATTTTTCAATCTCCACAAATTCATCCGCATCCAGCTTCTGTGTGCCTGCGGTCAGCTCTGTGGCAAAGAAAAGCTGAATTTTTTCCGTACAGAAGCCGACAGAGGGATACAGCTCGCAGAGAAATTCCGCTCTGCCTGCCCTTTTGCCCGTTTCCTCCTCCAGCTCGCGCAGCACGGCTGCTTCGCCGCTTTCGCCCTCCTCTATCACGCCGGCAGGGATTTCCAGCAGCATTTCCCGAAACGGGTGCCGATACTGGCGGACAAACAGAAGCCTCCCATCCGTATCCACCGCAAGCACGCCTGCGGCGTTTTTCTTACGGATTACGGTTTCGCGATAGGCCTCACTGCCATCCGGCATCCGCAGCTTATCGACCGTAATCGTCACAATCTTCCCTTCATAGGTTTTCCTGCTTTCCAAAACCTCATAGCTCATTGGCTCGCTTCCTTTCTCCTGAAAAAGGCGGCACTCCCTTTATCGTTCAGATATAAGATGCGCCGCCTGCGTTTTCTTATTTCAATTCCTTTACCATTTCTTCGATTCTGTCCATGCCTTTTTTAATCAGCTCCATGCTCGTTGCATAGGAAAGGCGGATATAATCGGGCATGCCGAAATCGGCACAGGGCACAACCGCCACATACTTCTTTTCCAGAAGAATGGATGCGAAATCCGCCGCCGATTCGATTTTCTGCCCCTCGTATGCCTTGCCGTACAGTCCGGAAACATCCACAAACAGATAGAAGGCACCTTCGGGCTTGAGTGCGGAAATGCCGGGGATGGCTTCCTCTCTTTCATAAATGTAATCTCTGCGTTTTTTAAATTCCACGCACATTTCTGCCACACAATCCTGCGGACCATTCAGCGCAACCACCGTTGCCGCCTGTGCGATGGCGTTGGGGTTAGAAGCCATGTGGGACTGCAGGGATGCCATCAGCTTTGCAATCGGCAAGGGTGCCGCCGCATAGCCGATTCTCCAGCCTGTCATAGCATAGCTTTTGGAAACACCGTTGATAACGATGGTTCTGTCATAAATATCCTGCCCAAGGGATGCAATGCTGATGTGCTGCTTATCATCCTCATAAATCAGCTTTTCGTAAATTTCATCGGAAACCACCAGAATATCATGGCTGACTGCAAATTCCGCCACCATTTCCAGATCTGCTCTGCTCATCACCTGTCCTGTGGGGTTGGAGGGTGTTGTCAGCACAACTGCCTTTGTTTTTGCAGAATAGGCATTTTCCAGCTCCTCCTTGGTCATCATGAAGCCGTTTTCCTTTTTCGTATGAATAATCACAGGCACACCGCCGGCAATACGCACCATTTCCGCATAGCTTAACCAGAAGGGCGCAGGAATAATCACCTCGTCCCCCTCATGCAGGATTGCCATGAAGGTATTCATCAGGGAATGCTTTGCGCCGTTGCTGATTACCACCTGTGCCGGTTCGTATTCCAGACCATTATCCCGTTTCAGCTTATCGCAAACCGCCTGTCTCAGCTCCGGTGTCCCTGCCGCAGGGGTGTAGCGTGTCTGCCCGTTCTGAATGGCATCAATGCCTGCCTGCGCGATGTGTGCAGGGGTATCAAAATCGGGTTCCCCTGCGCCGAAGGAAACCACATCCACCCCCGCTGCCTTCATTTCAGCCGCACGGGAGGAAATTGCCATTGTTGTAGAAGGTTTGATGCTCATTGCTTTTTTCGATAATTCCATTTTCTTCACCTCATTATTTTCTTTTGTACTCATGCCTGCCGTCTGCCAAGGAAGATACGCACCCCGAAGATGCCCATTGCCGCAAGGCAGACAACCATGAATTTGAGATACATCATCGGTCTCACCTCATCGCTGAACTGAATCCCGATGTCATTGCCAAAGCGAACCGTTGCCTGATAGGCAATCGCGCCATCGTTTACGGAATAGGTGATGCTGTCACCCGTTATGGTGTCGTTCCTCTCCGCATAAACAATATTTTCCGCAGGCTCCTCTCCCTGCACGCCGGTATAAAATTCCAGCTCCTTATATTTATCAAAAAACATGCTGCGTCCATAGGTTGCACATGCCCGTTTGCCGTCTGCCGTCTGCATGGCAAAGGTAATGCTGTTGCCATAGGTTTCGGAAATTACCTCACCCTCGCCGCTGACACTGCGCGCGGCTGCCTCCTTGCGGAATACGCCCTCCAGCTCATCCGGCTGATAGGGATGCCGCCCGATGCCATTGAACAGCAGAAAGCCTGCCAATGCAACAACCACCATCGTCAAAACGCCTTTCAGCACTGCTTTTTTCGTATCCATCCCAACCGCCCCTTTTCTGTTTTTCTCAAAAATACTCTTTCTAGTTTCTTATTTTATAATGATATGGCAAGAATTACAATGAAAATTTGTGAATTTCGACCGAAAAAAAGAACGAATTGTCATACAACAAGCTTCGTTCTTTTTTCCTTCCTATTTATTTTCAGCTGATTTTTTTCGATTTTCCTTTTTCCTTAATGCGAAAATATTCCGACAGGGCGGCAATGAACTGCCCATTTGTGGGCTTTTCGGTCGGCAGATAGCCTGCAATCTCGAAATAAATCTGTGGCCCGTTCTTTTTCCAGACGCTTTCAATCGCATGGCGAATGGCACGCTCCACCTTGCTTGCGGTTGTTTTATACTGCTTGGCAATATCGGGATACAGCCCCTTCGTAATGCCGACCAGCACGTCCTGATTTTCCACTGCCATCATCACCGCTTTGCGAATAAAGTGATACCCCTTTATGCTGGCAGAGATTCCCATGCGACTGAGCAAAATGGAAATTTCGCTTTCCAGCTCCTCGAAAGGATTTTCCCTCCGCTCCGTTGCTTTCGGTTTCGCTGCTTCCTTTGTTGGCGTTTCCTGCTTCAGCATCTGATGGATGCGCTCCAGCAGAAGCTCCCCCTGAATCGGCTTCGCCATATAATACTCCGCACCAAGGCTGATTGCCTGCCGCACCAGCTTATCGCTGTCAATCGCGGAAATAAAAATGCAGATACACGGAAGTCCCCTCTTTTTGATGTTTTCCAGAACCCATAAGCCATCCCGCTCCCCTAGCAGGATGTCTGTCAGAAGCACAGCAGGCTTTTTCTGTATCACCAAATCCAGCAGGGCTACACCGTTATCCGCCATGCCTACTACTGTCATATCCCCCCTTCTCTCCAGACAGCGCTTCAAGCGTTGCAGATAAAATCCGTCTCGATCCGCCAGTACCACTTTTGTTTTTTCTTGTTCTTTCATAAAATACACCCCAATTCTTACTTTGCTGCTCCTTCTCCAAAAGAGAAGGAGGAAGATGCCCCTCTTCCGTTTTTCATTATAAGATAATTTATCTGATTTTGCTACAGATTCCGAACGAAATACACAATTTTCAAACTGAAAAAGGCACAAAATAAATTGTTTTGACAAAAAAACAATCTTATCTTTATTTACTATCTGCTTTTTTCTACAAAAGAACAATATTTTTCCTCTTATTTTTGTGCTTTATTTCGGTTGTTTTCCACAAAAAAACCTCATACCGCAGAACAGACTCCACGGATATGAGGTTTAAAAATCGAATTATGTAATTTTTTGTCTGAATTGATTGCAGAAAATCAGAATTTCTTTCTTGTCAGAAAATCGGGAATCTTGATTTCGGATTCATAATCATAATCCAAATCTGCGAATCTTCTTGCGGCAGGACGTGCGTCCTCCTGTGCAGGCTCTTCGGAAGCCTCCTCTGTTTCCGCAGCATGTTCCTCTTCTCTTTCTGCTCTTTCTGCTCTTTCGCCTCTTGCAGCAATGGTTTCCGCAAAGGAACGTCTGGCAGGTGCTTCTGTGTGCGCTTCATCCTCCAGACCTGTTGCGATAACCGTAACCACAACCTCGTCATTCAGCTCTTCATTCAGTGTAGTACCGAAGATGATTTCTGCTTCGGGGTCAATAGCTTCTCTAATCAGCTCTGCAGCTTCCTCTGTTTCCATCAGACCAAGGTTCATGTCACCGCTGAAGTTAATCAGGATATGCTTTGCACCCTCGATGGTTGTTTCCAGGAGAGGGCTCTGGATTGCCATTTTCGCAGCAACCTCAGCCTTATTTTCACCGCTTGCGCGACCGATGCCCATGTGTGCAATGCCTCTGTTTGCCATGATGGTTCTGACATCGGCAAAGTCCAGATTGATCACGCCGGGCTTGGAAATCAAATCGGCAATGCCCTGTACACCCTGTAGCAGAATTTCATCTGCCTTGCGGAAGGCCTCTGTCAGGGTTGTTTTCTTATCAATAATGGAAAGCAGTCTCTGGTTGGGGATGATAACCAGCGTATCTACGTTCTTTTTCAGCTCTGCAATGCCCTTTTCCGCATTGCCCATTCTTTTCTTGCCTTCAAAATTGAAGGGCTTTGTCACAACGCCGACTGTCAGAATGCCCAGCTCCTTGGAAATGGACGCGATGCGGGGAGCCGCACCTGTGCCTGTGCCGCCGCCCATGCCTGCGGTGATGAATACCATATCGGAACCACGCAGTGCCTGCGCGATATCATCCTGTGTTTCATCCACGGAGCGCTGACCGATTTCAGGGTTGCCGCCTGCGCCCAAACCCTTTGTCAGCTTTTCGCCAATCTGGATTTTCGTTGCGGATTTGGATTTGGACAGAGCCTGTCCGTCTGTATTGATGGAAATGAATTCCACCCCATCCAAGCCGTCTTCAATCATTCTATCTACTGCGTTGTTGCCGCCGCCGCCAACACCGATTACTTTAATCTGCGCCATATTACTCATAGGGATATCTAATTCGAGCATGCTATAATCTCCTCCTAGGTTGTTCTGAAAATTTATCAACTTATATTATACACGAAAGAAAAGCCGATTGCCATAGCAAAAACAAGTTTTCCTACGAATTTTTGCTTTTTTTTAAACGCCTTTTTCCATTTTTGTCAGTTATATTCTATCATAGTATCTTTTCTCTTTTTATTCAAGCAGAAAATCACAAATTCAGCAAAAAATATTTCAGTGCCGTTTTCTTTTTTCTCCGTCCCATCAGGTCAGGTATTGAAAGGTAACATTCGCCTTGGGGTTGTCCAATCCGCTGAGGTCTAAAATCCCTCTGTCCTCCTTGGGAATCGTTTTTACAATCTGCTGCATATACTGAATTTTCATATCGCCGTTCGTCATATTCCCCAGATGAATCTGCACCTGGTTCACATAGGCATAAATATCCTTCGGCTTGGAAACATCAATTTCCACCACCTCATCCAGAAGCTCATATTTTTCCATCAGCTGCGAAATTTCCAGAATCACTGCAAGCGCATCCGTATTCTGCACGGGAAGGATTTCCCCCTCCGTAAAGCTGTCAAATTTCAGCCCCTTGACCAGCGGCAGTGCATCCCTGCAGCTACCCGCCACCTCAAGCACACGCCCTTCCTCATCTATGTAGAGGTACGACCCCATATAGGGCACATACCCTCTCGCCTTTCTTTCCTTTATCGTGATTTTCATGGTATGGGGCAGCTTGGCGGAAAGCTTCGCAGAGGCGATATACGGGCTTTTCTCAAGCGTTTTTTCCGCTCTGCCTTTGCTGAACAGAAGCAGATTATCCCCCTTGGAAAGACCGATTTTTTCGCAAAGCTCGGATGTCGTAAACTGGCTTGCGCCCTCCACCTCTATTTTTTTCACCGAAAACAGCGGCGAAAACAGCACGCATGCAGCCACAACCACCACAAGCACCAGCGCAATCACGATTTTCTGGTCAAGCCCCTTTTTCTGCGGCTTTTTCTGATAGTAGCCGATTTCCTCCATCAGGTCAATATCAAGCATTTCCTGTGATTTTTTCTGTTGTTTGTTCTTCCGATGAAACATATCGTATCCTTTCTGTTCTATCAGCCCTGCTCTGTCAGCCGAATCTCGCCGCCAAGAAGTGAAAGCGCAGTCTCTATTTTTTCATAGCCACGCTCCACATATTCCGCGCCATGCACAAGGCTTTCGCCCTCCGCCGCAAGTGCCGCGCACAAAAGCGCCGCCCCACAGCGCAAATCCCTGGCAAAAACCTCCGCACCAAAGAGCCGCTCCACGCCGAAAACCGAAGCCCTTCTCCCCTCGATGCGGATATCGGCTCCCATGCGGCAAAGCCCCTCTGCCTGCGAAAAACGGGCTTCAAACACTGTTTCACTAATCATACAATGTCCTTTCGCCAATGTCAATAAAGCCATCAGCAAAGGCTGCATATCCGTCGGGAAGGCAGGAAACGGCCCCGTTATAATCGAAAAATCCGACAGCAGCCGCCTTGGCGGACGCATCCACAGGAGACCTCCCTCCTCCCAGAAAAGCCGGCAGCCCGTCATCCGCAGGGCTTCCGAAACCGCGCCAAGCTGCTCTCGTTCCAGTCCCTTCAAGCATAGCTCTCCCCCTGTCATGGCGGCGGCACAGAGAAACGTACCGCCCTCGATACGGTCGGCAGGAATCGTGAAAACCGCCCCATGCAGCCGCTTCACCCCCTCGATCAAAAGGCTGCCCGTTCCCTCGCCGTAAATTTCCGCCCCCATGGCACGCAGAAACCGCACCAAAGCTACAATCTCCGGCTCTCTTGCGGCATTATGCAGCACCGTTACCCCCTCCGCGCACACCGCCAGAAGCAGAATGTTTTCCGTTGCACCCACGCTCGGAAACGGCAAATCAATCCTGCATCCCTGTAACCGCTCCACCCTGCAATCAAGAATCTCGTTTTCCTCCGCAATGGAAACGCCCATCCTGCGAAAGGCGGCAAGGTGCAAATCTATCGGGCGTTTGCCAATCGCACAGCCACCGGGATACGCAATCCTGCCCGCACCGCTTCTGCCGAGCATTGCCCCCAGAAAAAGGATGGAAGAACGCATTTTTCGCACGGCTTCGCCGCAAAGCGCGATCGCCTGCATATCGCGGCTGTCTATCACCGCCGTCCGCCCCGTCAGCGTAACAGAGCAGCCAAGCTCCCGCAAAATTTCCAGCGTCTGCGAAACATCTCGAATCTGCGGCAGATTTTCCAGAACCACCTCATCCGCCGCAAGCACGCACGCCGCCAGAATGGGCAAAGCGGCATTTTTGCTCCCCCGCACCGCAAATTCTCCCTCTATCCGCTTCCCGCCCCGCACCAGATATGTCCCCATGGCGTTCCCTCCAAAAATTCCTTTACCCTCATGCTATCGGCAGAGAGCCTATTCGGTGCGTGTTTTATATTTACAAAAAAGAGAAAAACAGCTAAAATCAAGAGGAAACGATACTTTTGGACAAAAAGGAGTGCTTCAGATGGAATTAAAAAGAAATATCCTTGATATAAAGGGCATAAAGGTGGGACAGGCAGAAAATCCGACTGCGAAAACAGGTGTAAGCGTTGTGCTTGCGGAGGATGGCGCGATTTGCGGCGTGGATGTGCGCGGCGCAGGCCCCGGCACGAGAGAAACCGACCTCTTAAACCCCATCAATACCGTGGAGAAGGTGCATGCCGTTGTGCTTTCGGGCGGCTCTGCCTTCGGCTTGGAGGCGGCAAGCGGTGTTATGAACTGGCTTGAAAAAAGGGGCATCGGCTTTGATGTCGGCGTAACAAGCGTACCCATCGTCCCCTCTGCGGTGCTGTTTGATTTGGAATATGGGGATGCCTTCGTTCGCCCCGATAAGGAAATGGGCATGCAGGCATGCGAAAACGCCTCCGATTCTGTCCTTCTGGAAGGTGATTACGGCGCAGGCTGCGGCGCAACGGTCGGCAAGCTGCGCGGCATGGCGCATTGCACAAACAGCGGCATCGGCTCATGGAGCGAGGAAACGCCAAACGGGATTCGCGTGGCAGCGCTGATTGCGGTCAATGCCATCGGGGATGTTTACGAAAACGGCAGCATCATCGCAGGCACAAGGGCAGATGACGGCAGCTTTACCTCTACGGAGGAGGGCTTTTTGCAGATGGCATCCAATTTTTCCATCAGCGGCAAAAACACCACCATCGGCGTAGTCGCAACCAATGTGAAGCTGACAAAGGCACAGGCAACAAAGGTGGCAGGCATGGCGCACGACGGACTGGCACGCTGCATCCGCCCGATTCATACCTCCCTTGACGGGGATACGATTTTCTGCCTTTCCACAGGCGAGCTGGAATTCCCCGAAAACCCCGTAGATACGGTCGGTATCCTTGCCGCAAGGGTAGCGGAGCAGGCAATTATCCGCGCGGTGAAGGCAGCAAAATAATTTTTCGGAAAATATCGATTTTCTGTTTTCCGATTCCCTTCGCTATGGTACAATAAAATATCATAGTAAATATCATACAGAACAGTTACATGGTTATCAGCATTAGGAGGTACTTATGAAGCAGGACATGATTTTGATTCTGGATCTGGGCAGTGAGGAAAATCCCAAGATTGCCCGCGAGATTCGTGCATTAGGAGTTTATACGGAAATTCATCCCCACGATATTACCGCAGAGGAGCTGGCAAAGCTGCCCGGCGTAAAGGGGATTATCTTAAACGGCGGCGTGAACCGCGTGGTGGATGGCGTGGAAATTGATGCATCCGAGGCGGTTTACAACGCAGGCCTTCCTATTTTAAAGGCAGACCATAAAGGCGGCGCGGCTTTCCCTGCGGATGATGCAGAAAGAGAAACAGTTCTGAAGCATTTCGTATTCGATACCTGCAAGGCAGAAGCCAACTGGAACATGGAAAACTTCATTGCCGACCAGATTGAACTCATCAAGCGTCAGGTTGGCGATAAAAAGGTTCTGCTGGCGCTCTCCGGCGGCGTGGATTCCTCTGTTGTTGCGGCGCTTTTGATTCGTGCCATCGGCAAGCAGCTGACCTGCGTGCATGTAAACCACGGTCTGCTGCGCAAGGGCGAGCCCGAACAGGTGGTTCAGGTGTTCCGCGATGAAATGGATGCAAACCTGATTTATGTAGATGCCGTTGACCGCTTCCTGGATAAGCTGGCAGGCGTTGCCGACCCCGAACAGAAGCGTAAAATCATCGGCGCGGAATTTATTCGCGTATTCGAGGAGGAAGCAAGAAAGCTGGAAGGCATTGAATTCCTCGGTCAGGGGACGATTTACCCCGATATCATCGAATCCGGCACAAAAACCGTAAAGGTAATCAAATCTCACCATAACGTCGGCGGTCTGCCTGAGGATTTGGATTTTGCACTGGTAGAGCCTCTGAAAATGCTGTTTAAGGATGAGGTGCGTGCCTGCGGCAAGGCTCTGGGTCTGCCCGACAGCATGGTTTACAGACAGCCCTTCCCCGGTCCCGGTCTGGGCGTGCGCTGTCTGGGTGCCATCACAAGAGACAGACTGGAGGCTGTGCGCGAATCCGATGCCATCCTGCGTGAGGAATTTGCAAAGAACGGTCTGGAGGGCAAGGTTTGGCAGTATTTCACCGCTATCCCCGATTTGAAATCCGTTGGCGTGAAGGATAATAAGCGCGTGGATGAATGGTGCGCCATCATCCGTGCCGTAAATACAATCGATGCTATGACCGCAACCGTAGAAAATGTACCCTTTGAGCTGCTGCAGCATATCACCGACCGTATCACACATGAGGTTAAGGGCATAAATCGCGTGCTGTTCGATTTGACACCCAAGCCCACCGGTACGATTGAATGGGAATAATCTGAACTACCGTAAAAATCCAATATTTATCCGGTTTGCGCCAGTCTTGCAACATTTCGACCGGCGCATTCTTGGCTAACACCTTGAAAGAAGTATGCTCCACCCAAATCCATTATAAGGAAGGTAGATGCACATGAATTTGAAAAAATATGCCACCCTGCTGCTGGCTGCAAGCCTAACCCTAAGCGGCTTTTGCGGCTGTGCAGCAACAAAAGCAGACAGCCAACAGCTGCCACTGAAAACCGCTGTATATTCCAATCTGACGGATGAAGAATCTCGCAGCCTGCTTCGCCAAGGTCTCTCGGATGCTGGGGTAAAGGAAAACAGAATTGATACCCTTTTTGCCAAGGTCGATGCCTTTCGTGCAGATGTAAAAAGTGAGTGGCTGACGAAGGGCTTTGAAAGCGCGGCACCAACTGAAACCAAATATGATCCCTATGAAATGCAGGATGCTTGGATGAAAAAAAACGGTAGCTTTCCCGGATATAATTGCAGGATCACAGCCTTCAGTCTATTCGGCGACTTTGTCACAGCGGGAGCTAATCAGCCGAATACCCAAGGCGAGGATGCGCTTTTTCTGGATCTTGAAACGCTTTCTGCGGATTCCTCTGTTCTCTGCGGAGACAGTACCGCCAAATTCTGTGCTCTGTTCGCACCTGTAAATGCTGCAAACAGTACCGATGTAACCGAGCAGGTCAAGGCTCTGCAGGCAGGCTGGAGGGAACGCGGCATTTCGTTTACAGACGACAAGGCACGCCTGATCTCCGTCGTTCTGCATGACAAATTTTCGGATACGGATAATACGCTTTTTATCGGTCATGTCGGCATTTTGCTTCCCGCAGAAAACGGAGAGCTTTATTTTATCGAGAAGGTCGCCTTCCAGGAGCCATATCGTCTGGTAAAATTAAAAAATCGGACAGAGCTGAGTGATTATCTCATGGAAAAATATGATGTTGCGTGGGAGCAGGATACAACACGGCCGTTCATCATGGAAAATGACAATCTGCTGGAGGGATACCGCCAAAATCCCCTCGCACAACCCACAGAATAAATACGACTAAAATAAGAGCAGTCATCAAAAGGTGCATGATTTTTATAAGAATTAAAAAGAAAGGCATGGGTGAGCAATTATGTTAGGTAACTTTTCTTACTGCAATCCAACCAAGCTGTATTTCGGGAAAAAATCCTTGAACTACCTCAATGACGAACTATCCAAGTACGGCAAAAATGTTGTGCTGATATACGGCGGCGGCTCCATTAAGAAAAATGGAATTTATGATGCCGTAACTGCTCTTTTAAAGAAAAATAATAAAACTGTTGCAGAGATTAGCGGTGTTATGCCCAATCCCACCGTTGCAAAGCTGCATGAGGGAATTGAAATTGCCCGTGCGCATAAGGCAGATTTACTGCTTGCTGTAGGCGGCGGCTCTGTCTGCGATTATTCCAAGGCTGTCTCTGTTTCCGTTCATTGCGAGGAGGAGCCTTGGGAGAAATACTTTGTTCGCTTTGAAGAACCGAGCTGCGAAATCGTCCCTGTCGGCTGCGTCCTCACCATGGTCGGCACCGGCTCCGAAATGAACGCAGGTAGCGTGATTACCAACACAGAAACACATCAGAAAATTGCTCATGTTTTTGCCGATGAAAAAATCATGCCTCGGTTTACGATATTGAATCCTGAATATACGTTTACACTGCCGAAATATCAGATGGTTTCCGGTATATATGATATTTTCAATCATATCTGCGAGCAATATTTTTCGGATGAAGATGACAACACCAGTGATTACATCAGCGAGGGCTTAATGCGCTCTGTAATTCATTCCAGCCGCATAGCCGTACAAAATCCACTGGATTATGAAGCGCGCAGCAATCTCATGTGGACAGCCACATGGGCACTGAATACGCTCATTGACAAAGGAAAGCATACAGACTGGATGGTGCACATGCTTGGGCAGGCAGTCGGAGGCTATACTGATGCGACCCACGGCATGACGCTTTCTGCGGTATCCTTGCCGTATTATCGCCATATACTGCCCTATGCCATCCCGAAATTCAAGCGTTTTGCTGTGAATGTCTGGAACATCAATGCAGAGGGCAAGGCAGCAGAACAAGTAGCACAGGAGGGTCTCTCTGCTATGGAAGACTGGATGCGTGAAATCGGCGTAGTGCTGCATCTTGCAGAGCTTGGTGTAACCGAGGATATGCTGGAGAGCATCGCAGATGTCACATTGATTCTGAAGGGCGGCTATCACGTTCCCAATCGAGCGGAAATCATCGAGATTTTAAGAGAAAGCCTTTGATTCTACTCAGGCAAATCAAAAAAATACGATACACATTTCGACCCCACCGGGCAGAACCGAATTTTCGGCTTCTGCCCTTTGTAGTATAAAGCAGGTTTTTCCCAAAGAAACAGGCCGACATTTGCCGACCCATTTCCCTTGCTATCATTCATTTTTTAGGTATCCGTTTATGCTTCTGCGCCGCCCTGCCCTTCCAAATAATGAAACAGATTTTCCAATACCTTTTCTTGCAATCGCTCTAACGCCTGTGTTGTCCCACCGGAGGCTTTATTCTTAAAATATACATTATCAAAATCCAATAGGGTTAAATCCCCCAGAGCCAAATCCGAATCACAGGAAAGATATGTACCGGTGTGTTTCAACCACTCCCGCACAGCCGAAATCTCATAGGAAGGACTCAGCCCGGTATTGATGAGCAGCTTATGCTCTCCCAGCGCCGCAAATTCCTCCGCCCCCAAGAGAACAACATTCTTATTCAAGCAGGTGCATACAACCTCAGCTTCCGTCAAAAGCTCATGCAATGGCAAATATTGAATCCCCCTTGCCTCCTGCTCCGACTTTCTGGTTCTGCTGTAATAGCACACATCTGCCCCCAGCGCCTGCAAAGCATGCGCAATTTTTCTACCTGTATCCCCCAAACCGATGATTCCCATTTTGACTCCTGTCATTTCCTTTGCATAGGATTCAAAAATGTGTTTACCGTATCCATGAAAGAGACCGATGATTTCATATAATACAAATTCCACAACACCATTGTCACCATATTCCCTCACACCTGTTACAGTAATCCCCAACTCCTTTGCCGCCTGCATATCCACATTGGCACTTTCCGGAGAATAAAGACTACAGCACAGTCCGATATAGTGCAGCTTCGGGCAATTTTCCAAAACCTCTCTGCTAATGCTGCTGGTGTAACTCATCAAAATCCCATCTGCATCCTGAATACGCTTCAAAATCTCTGTATCACCCTTTGGTACGGTATCATAGGCAGTAATCTGTTTTGCCGTTTTTTTAAGCGTCTCCATCATTTCAGATGAAACATTGGAGGGCTCCATAATCACGAGATGTTCAAAAGTAAACAACTGCCTCCCTCCTTTTTTACTGCAATGTGTCGCGAAGAACCTTACCCAGACGGCGAACCCCCTCTACGATTCGTTCTTCATCCATATTCGAGAAATTCATACGAAAATGGTTTTTGCCGCCGCCATTGGGATAAAAAGCATCACCAATAATAAATGCAACCTTTTCATCTAAGGCTTTTTCGGAAATATCTGCGGCATCGATGCCCTCAGGCAGGGTTACCCAAACAAACAAGCCACCCTTAGGATTGGTATAGGTTACGCTTGCAGGGAATTCTTTTTCCATCTCTGCCAGCATCAAATCTTTTCTCTTTTTATAAACCTCTTTAATCTTATCAATATGCTTTTCAAGATCATACATCTCCATAAATTTCACAATTTCCATCTGAGAAATGGTGCTGGACTGCAAATCTGCGCCCTGCTTAATCAAATTAAATTTATCAATAATTTCCTCAGATGCGTTAATCCAGCCCAAACGCAGACCGGGAGAGAAAATCTTAGAGAAGGTGCCTAAAAATACAACTCTGCCTTCTGTATCATAATGCTTTACTGCCGGCAGCATTTCGCCCTCAAAGCGAAGCTCTCCATAAGGGTTATCCTCAAGAATGGCAACATCATATTGATTCGCCAGCTCTACTAAACGAATACGGCGTTCCTCCGACCATGTCTTACCGGAGGGATTCTGGAAATCGGGAATCACATAGATAAATTTAATTCTATCATTGGAGGACAAGGCTTTTTCCAATTCTTCCATATCCATCCCGTCATCATCTGTACGGATATCAATATATCTGGGTTCATAGGAACTGAAGGCTGTCATTGCACCAAGGTAGCTTGGGCTTTCACAAACGATAATATCACCGGGGTCAATAAACAGCTTTGCCATAAATTCCAAGCCCTGCTGAGAACCACTGGTTACCATAACTTCTTCCATCCTTGTCTGAACCCCTGATTTTTGCATACGTTCTGCAATTTTTGTACGAAGAGGGATATAGCCCAAGGTAGGCCCATACTGCAAGGCATCACTGCCGTTATCCTGAATTACGCTCTGTGCTACCTTCGCATATTCCTCCACCGGAAACAGCTCCGGTGCAGGCAAACCGCCCGCAAAAGAGATGACACCGGGTTTTCTTGTAATATTCAGCATTGCTCTTGCTGCGGAACCCTTCATAGAATTGACTCTCTGCGCAAATTTCAACATACCAATTCCTCCTTTTTGCCATTATGCTTGTTATTCAAAAAATATTTTTCACCAAATATGGTCAATACTATGCTTACAATTAAATTTAGCCAACAGAAAACTGTATACGGGATGAACTGCATCCCATTCAACTGAAACAGGCTTGTGTAGTATAAATAACTGGAATGCCATGGAATAAGCGGTGTTGTAATTGTTGTGGTTTCCTCTATCGTTCGGGATAGGATACTGCGGTCGATCCCCCTTTCATCGTAGTATGCCGCAAACAACTCTGCAATCAATACAGCAGATACATACAGAGAGGACAGCAGCAGAACCATGACAATGCCGCAAAGTATGGTAAACAGGACAACCGCCCGTTCACTCTGAAAGCGTTCCCTCATGCTGACAACCAATACATCCAAAATCCCCATTTCTCCAATCAAGCCGCCAATCGCCAGTGCCAAAAGCACAATGCAAACGGTTGGCAGCATCGAAATCAAGCCGCCCTTGGAAAGCATTGTATCCAAAAGCTCAATTCCCAAAGAGCTGTCCACGCCGCCATAAACAGCTTCCATTACCTGTGTGATGCTGTTTCCCTGCAATCCTATTGACAAAACCCCACCCAAAAGCCCGACTAAGAGAAGGGATAAGGTTGCCGGCACCTTTTTGATGCTCATTAAAATGATGGCTGTCGGCAATAGGAACAGTCCCCAGTGAAATGTGTAGCCCGCCTTCAAAGCCGCCCTCATTTCAGGTATGAAGGAATCCTGTATAACATGCGATTCTAAATGCTGCCCGATAACAATATAAATAATCATTGTCAAAATCACGGTTGGGATTGTTGTTTTCATCATAGAACGAATGTGGTCGTAAATATTCACATGCGTGATATAAGATGTGAATACCGTTGTATCCGAAAAGGGAGAGAGCTTATCCCCAACAGTTGCTCCGGAAATCGCAGCGCCCGCTGTGATATAAGCAGGAATCCCCATGCCTTCCCCAATGCTGACACAGGCAATGCCGATGGTACCGCAGGCACCCCATGAGGAACCGGTACAAACAGATAGCAGCACACACAGCAGGAAGGTGCAAAGAAGCAAAATTTGGGGAGAAAACAAACCCAGTCCATAATAAATAATCATCGGTACCATGCCGCTCTGAATCCACATGGATACAATTACGCCAACACAGAGCAGCAACAGAATTGCCGCACTCCCCTTCTTCGCCCCATTGACAAAGGCATTTTCAATTTCCTGACTGCTCATGCCGGAAAAAACTGCAACTGCGAAAAGCCAAATCAAAACAACAACGAGGATAGATGCTGTAGGAAAATGAAAAGAAAGGCCTGCTATGAAGATCAAAGCAATACTGATTAGCACAAATGCCGAGAATAAAGCAGTATGTTTTATATCTTTCCGTTTCATAGACACGCCTTCTTTCCACTCGCTCAGTTCCGGTTTCTTTTTATCTCAAACGCTGTTTATGTATTCTGTTTTCTATCACTTTTATACTCCTGCATTATTCTCCTACGGTATCTGCCACGGGAGGAACCGTCAAAGGCTCCGTCAGCTTATCATCCTTCAGCTTTACAACGCCAATTCCCAAATAGCCAAAGATGATGTTCATAATAATCGGCACATATACCAATGTCAGATAAGGAATAAATTGAATTGCCCTCACGCCTACAATACTCTGTGCGTATACCGTAACCGCACACCAGGGGAAAAGCAGTACGCCCATTGTACAGGAGAACTGGAACGAAGTAACCATATTTCTTCTGCTGATGCCGCTTCTTTCATAAACGCCTGTAAACATCTTGGAGGCAAGCACGCCGGGAGCCATAACACTACCGGTTGCTGCACACAGGAACATAGATGCAAAAGTGTTGACTGCAATTGCATTGCCTGCCTTTTTGATATCCTTCAGCAATGTTTCGGAAATCACCTGTGCTACACCAATCGTTTGCAGCACACCGCAATAAGCCATCATGATTGGAATGGAAATCAAGAAATCTGCCATGGAGAACATGCCGCCACGGCTCACCAGACTGACAAACTGAGGCATCAATTCTGTGCCCTCCGGAAGATTGAGCATGGAGGTGTTAAATCCGGAATAGGCAGAAGAAAATGCCGCCTGAATGGAGAAGCCCTGATAGAAAATCCCTACCAAAAGAGCTACGATACCGGAGGTAAAGAGCGTCGGGATAACATCAACCTTCTTAATAACCAGAAGGAACAGAACAACAGCCGGAAGTAAAACGATCGGAGAATTTTTAAAACAAGTGAAAACGGTTTCCACCAAACGATTGATTTCCTCCAAGGATTCGGGTGTGGTCTCTGCATTCATCCGCATCCCGATAAAGAAGAAAAATGCAATAGATACGATTGCACCAATCGCTTCTGCCGGCATACAAAGCTTGATTGCCGAAGACGGTGTATTGCCTGTGATGGAGGCATTGTAGTTAACCATATCTGCCAGCAGAGAACAAACCTGCCCGATGAAGGAGCCGCTGATAACAGCCGCCGCTGCGATACCGGGGTTTATACCCTGAATGGTTGCAACACCCAGCATGATAACACCGATGGTACCCATCGTTGCACTGGAGGTACCGATAATCATAGCGATAATGCCGCAAAAAACAAATGATAAAACCAAAACATATTTTACACTAATCAATTCAGCCAACCAGCCAATCATAACAGGAACCGTACCGGCAAATACCCATGTGCCGATAACAAAGCCGATGCCCAGCATAATTACCATCATCTCTGCATTTTCCGCAACACAGCCAATCATCCCGTCTTTGATTTCTTTATAAGTAAAGCCACATCTTTTTCCAATATAGCCTATAAAGAAGATGGCTACAACAAACATCAACTCTACTGATAACCCGAAGAATACATTCCCCACAACAATAATTATGATTAGGAACAGAACAGCCATTAAAGATTCCGCTAACGTTGGTTTCCTTTTTACCTTCCCTTGTTCTGTCATTGTGCATCCCTCCATATTTTCATTCGGTTATTTTGAGGGGAGGGATACGATTCACCGCTATGAACCGTATCCTCCAACCTCTTTATTTTTCTTCTTCATACATTACAGCAAGGGCATCCGCAATGGCAACGCCTTCGCCTTTTGGATAAACAAACAACGGGTTCATATCCAATTCTTTTAAGGTATCCTTCTTGCGATATGCAAAATCAGAGATTTTTACCATCATATCTGTCAAGGCCTCAATATCAGCGGGCGGATTCCCACGATAGCCGTTCAACAGCTTAAAGGATTTTAAGGACTGCAGCATGTGCAATGCCTCATCATGATTCAGCGGTACCGGATACAAAGCAGCATCCTTGAATACTTCTACAAAGACACCACCCATGCCTACCAGCAGCATTGGTCCAAACTGAGGATCGCTATTCAAGCCAATAATCATTTCTGTACCGGCTTTTAACATCTTCTGCATCAGAATACCGTTGATTTTCGCATTCGGTGCATGCTGTGCAGCATTTGCTAAAATCTTGTCATAGGCTTCTTCTGCCTGCTCCAGAGATTTGATGTTCAGCATAACACCGCCAACGTCGGATTTATGCAGGATATCATTGGATTCAACCTTCATAACCAAAGGATAGCCAATCTTTTCCGCATACTCTTTTATCTCTGCCTTTGTTTTTGCAATATATCCCAAATCTACAGGAACACCATTATCTGCCAAAAGCTTTTTGCTTTCATATTCACTCAACGCCCTTGTGTTTGCAGAATGGGCTTCCGGAATTGCCAGACGCGCCTCACGCTTTATAGTATCATGCGAAATAAAATCCTGTAAATGCTGTAATGCACGGAAACCATATTTTGTTGTCGGCAAAACAGGAATACCTGCATTCTGGAAGCGTTCCACCAATTCCTTATTTCTTGCTGCCTCCATGAAGCTCATCACAGCCAAAGGCTTATCGGGAATCTGCTCAAAGGCTCTGCGAATCCCTTCAAACATGATGTCATTAGAAACCGTTACTTTATCGGAAATTGTCAAACCAACCAAGCCCATTTCAATCGAAGGATCGGACATAACGGTTGTAATCCCCGATGCAAACGCATCTGCATCATAGCACAGGGCTGCTGTCATATCCAGAGGGTTTCTGGGTGTTGCAAAATCCGGCAGCATATCATTCAGCTTTTTCAAGGTTACCTCAGAAAAATCGGGATATTCAATGCCATGCAGGAAGCCGGTATCTGCGGAAACCGCTGTTTCCCCACCGGATAAGCACATTGCAGAGAATGCAGGCTTTTTCGGCAATACCCGCAGTGTTGCCAGCAGAGAGGCTGTGCTGCGCAAATCCTGCATATCATCTGCACGAATTACGCCGAATTTTTCAAACACTGCATCGTAGGTCTTATCACTGCCTGCCATACTGCCTGTATGAGAGGCTGCGGTTGCCTGCCCCTTCGGGCTTCTGCCTGCCTTCAAAATAACTACAGGCTTCTTCTTTTCCATCGCCTTTTGCAAACAAGCTTCAAACTTATGCGGATTCTTTACCCCTTCCAGATACAATGCAATTACTTTTGTATTGCTGTCATCAATCAGGAAGTTCAGGTAATCCTCCATCTGCACCATCGCACTGTTTCCGGCAGAAATTGCAAAGGAATATTTCATTTCCGCACTCTTCATCATATCAATACAGAACTGACCGCTCTGAGATACAAAGCCGATGTTGCCCTTTTTCCCTTTATAATCCCCAATGAATGCAAAGCTGAAAATATCATCACCGAAATTGATATAGCCTGCACAGTTGGGGCCCATAACAACCATATCCAGTGCCTTTGCCGCATCAACTAATTCCTTTTCAAAAGCCTTCCCTTCAGCTGTACCTACCTCGGAATAGCCGCTGGCATAAACAACCGCTGCACCTGCACCCTTCGCCTTTGCCTGCTTCAGGAAATCCACAATGGTTTTCTGAGAGGTACAAAGGATAACCAAATCAATCTCCTCCGGCAAATCTGCCAATGTCGGATAGCATTTTTTTCCAAATACAGTTTCTTTTTTCGGATTAACCGGATACACATGGGAAGTATCTGCTTGGTTTTCTAAAATATTCCGACAGGTGTCACCGCCAAAGCCGGATTTCTCACTGGCACCAACAACCGCAACTGCTCTAGGTCTTAATAATTTTGAAATATCCATACAATACCTCCTTATTTATGCACATAGGAAGCGCCTTCATCAAAACAAATATCATTTTTTGGGTTCTTTTTCCCCTTATCCGCAAAATATTGATTCATTGATTTTTTCAGATAATCCTTCTCAAAAATATCTGTTGCCTCTGCCAATGCGCCTAGCATAATGATATTCAGCCCCTTCGGGTTATTCGTCTGTGCTGCAATGTCATTTGCAGGAACCTGAATCACACGAATGTCATCACGATATTCTCTGTTGGGAGATACGATAGAGCTGTTTACCAGCAGAACCCCGTTGGGACGCAGCTTGCTTTCAAATTTATCAATAGATGTTTCGTTCATTGCCATCAAAACATCAATCTGTTTTACATAAGGGCTGGCAATTTCCTCTTCGCTGATTTTTACTGTACAGTTTGCTGTACCGCCACGCATTTCTGCACCGTAGGAGGGGAACCATGTGACCTGCTTTCCTTCGCCCATGCCTGCATAAATAATAATCATACCGGCTACCAGAACGCCCTGTCCACCAAAGCCCGCACAAATGATTTCCTTCATAATCACATACCTCCTTCCGCATTTTTATCAACGAATTCGCCAACCTGAAAGAACGCTTTCTGTTTTTCTCTCATAAAGGTCAGGCTATCCACAGGAGAAAGTCCCCAGTTTGTCGGGCAGGGGCTAAGTACCTCAACCAGACAGAAGCCTTCGCCTCTCTGCTGTTTTTCCAGTGCCTTTCTGATATACTGCTTTACCTTCATTACCTCGCCGGGGCTATCCACAGAACCTCTCGCCAGATAAGCAATGTCAAAATCCTTCAATGCCTTTGTTACATCAAAGGGGGCACCGTTATATGCCAAATCTCTGCCGGCGGGAGAGGATGTTGTTTTCTGCCCTATCAGTGTTGCCGGAGACATCTGACCGCCTGTCATGCCGAATACACAGTTATTTACAACCAGTGCCAAAATGTTTTCATTTCGCAGCGCTGCATGGATGGTGCTTTCCATACCGATGGAATACGCCGAACCATCGCCGGGATGCGCAATAACCAGTGCATCCTTCCGCACTCTTTTTACACCACAGGCTGTAATGATTGGTCTGCCGTGTGCGCCGCCTACGTTGTCAAATGTAACAACATTGGAAATCATTGCACCGCAAGCAACGTCTCTAACCATAATCACTTTATCGGAAACACCCATTTCTTCAGCGACCTCAGTCAAAATTCTTGCTACGATACCATGCCCACAACCGGGACACCAGCCGCTCTCCACAGATGTAATGGTTTTCGGAATTTGCAGTTTCATGTTTGATTCCCTCCCTTATTTCTTATACTGTTTCAACATATCTTCTGCCATCTGAATTGCAATGTCGGGTTCCGGCACATTTGCAAACTCATTATAGCAGTGTACGGGATATTTACCGTCTGTTGCCAGCTTAATATCATCTACCATCTGCCCCAGAATACTCATTTCCACACTCAGGAACCCAACAACGGAATCTCTCAGTGCATCGAATGCCTTTCTCGGATAAGGCCACAGGGTACGAGGACGAATCAGCCCAAGCTTCAAGCCCTTTGCTCTTGCAATCTTTACTGCCTCTTTGCTGACTCTGGAGCTAATGCCATAGGCAACCAGAACAATCTCCGCATCTTCTGTGCAGAAGGATTCCCAACGCTGTTCTGTTTCTTCAATCTCCTGATATTTTTTCAAAAGATATTCCTTATAATTATCTGCACCCATTGCATAATATACGTTTTCTGCGGTACGCTTCGGCTCGTCATCTTTTCTTCCTCTGACTGCCCAATCGTATGTATTGATATCATGCTCTTTAAATTCCTTCAGCTCTACCGCCTCTACCATCTGACCGATAGCTGCATCAGATGCTACAATTACGGGATGTCTATATTTTTCTGCCAAATCAAAGGCTTCGTACGCCATGTCTGCATTTTCCTGCACACTGTTAGGTGCCAATACGATGGTACGATAGTCCCCATGACCGCCGCCTCTGGTCAACTGCCAGTAGTCGCCTTGTCCTTGGAATACATTTCCCAGCGCAGAACCGATACGCATTACGTCTGCAATTACCGCAGGAAGCTCTGTCCCACACAGATAGGAAATGCCCTCCTGCTTCAAGGAGAAGCCGGGGCCGGAGGAGGAGGTCAAGGCTCTTGCCCCTGCCGCTGCTGCACCAAAGAGCATATTGATGCCGGCAACCTCAGATTCGGTCTGCACAAATTCGCCGCCAACCTCTTTCATTCTCCAAGACATATATTCCAATATCTCTGTCTGCGGTGTAATCGGGTATCCGCTGAAAAATCTACAGCCTGCACGCAAAGCGGATTCTGCTAATGCTTCATTGCCTTTCATTAACACTTTTGCCATCTGTCTACTCCCCCTTCTTTATAATACTTCAAATACATAATCGGGACACATTCTGTAACAGGAGCCGCAGCCAACGCACTTCTCCTGATCCACCTGGATTTCCGCATATCCCTTTTTGTTTACATGATCGGAGATGGAAATCGATTTCGTAGGACATACACTCATACATAAATAACAACCTTTGCATCTTGAAATGTTCAGCTTCAACTTTTCCATAATAACCTCCTTGAAAATTTAACTCTTTTTTGCTAAAATTAACGTATTGGTTTTTGTACAACACATCCTTTCAGGAAGGTTCTTCTTCTCATATTTTTATCCTTCCTGTTTGGATTTGTTGTATTTGCCTATATATAGAGCAAATTCCGTGCCAACTTTTACTGATACGTTAAAAAAGTTTCATTATTTTTAAATTTTAATTGTCTTTTTAACGTAAAAATAAAAAATGGCATCTTTTTTGAGATTTTTACGGCAAGAATAACGAAACAGTATGTCAGTTTATTTGCCAAATTGACAAACTCGTAAATTTTATTTGCCAAACTTAGCAAAAACTTAACAGAAAGTACTTATTTTGATACAAAAAGTGAGGGAAGTGGGATAAAATGACTCTTTTAAAGAAATGTCAACGAGAGATTCAATCTATTTTTGCCATGCTCAGCCACCATTACGGGTTAACCTGTGCCATTTATGACACAAATATCGACTTAGTTGCCTATACAGATTCCTACGAAAAAATTTGGGGAACAAAGGTCTATAAACCCCCTATCGAAAGAGTCTTTCACTTAAAACAGGTCGTCAATACCTCTCCCGGCGAAAAGGATATTTGCGGCGGCTGCTCCTGCTATCATAATTGTCCGGCCACCTTTGAAATTTCTCAGTGTGTTTGCTGCAACGGCGTTCCGATTGGTGTTTTGCTCTTTGTTTCTTTTTCCAAGAGCAGGCGCGCAAACACCCCGAAAAATATACAGGAAACGATTACCTTAATTGAGGACTGTGCTGCCTCCATCGGTACTATTGCCGCAGGGAAAAATTCTTTGGAATATCCCGATGCTGCACAGGAAATCATGAAAACCACATTGGAAATTGCTCCCTATCCCCTTTTGGCTGTGAATTCTAATGGGAGTGTTTTGGCAGAAAATACCGCCTTCGGCTTTTTCCGTGATTCCCATATTTTTCAGGAGCAGGCCTTTTTAGAGACCTTGCCAAAGGATTCTCTCTATCATTTATTATCCGGAAAAAAGCTGAATAACTATATTGTCTCTTTACAGGAGGATACACAAATTCAAATTGAAACCTTTCCCATTTTTAATGCAGGTGGACAACTGATTGCCACCATTATTAAACCGGAATATACCAAACAAACCAAATCGACTTTTTCCGAAGAAACAAGCACCCTCAATCAGGATATCGGCTTTTCCATTGACGACATCATCGGAACCAGCCAAGAAATCAAGCAGCTAAAGAAGCAGGTAGTTCGGATTGCAAACAGCCCTTCCACTGTATTTATCCATGGGGAAACCGGTACCGGTAAAGGTCTGATTGCAAAGGCACTGCACTATGAAAGCAACCGAAAGGAAATGCCCTTCATTTCCGTCAACTGCTCCAGTATTCCCGAATCCCTGTTTGAATCCGAGCTGTTCGGCTATGAAGAAGGTGCCTTTACCGGCGCAAGAAAGCAGGGAAAGCCCGGTAAGTTTGAATTGGCAGACGGCGGCACCATTTTTCTGGATGAGGTAAGCGAAATTCCTCTGAATATTCAGGCAAAACTGCTCACCGTAATTCAAGACCGGGTGGTAGAGCGCATTGGCGGCGTAACACCCCGTTCCATTGATATTCGTATCATCGCTGCCTCCAATAAGGACTTACTGCAAATGATACAAGAGAAAACCTTTCGAGAGGATCTCTACTACAGACTGAATGTTCTTCCTGTCTATCTGCCTGCATTGCGTGAAAGAAAACAGGATATCGAACTGCTGAGTGAATACTTCTTAGCGCGCTATAACAAAATTCTGAATAAAAACGTATTACGAATTGATAATGAAATTATGAAGCTCTTCCAATCTTATGATTGGCCCGGCAATATCCGCCAGCTGCAAAATATCATCGAATATTGCGTAAATGTAACAAATCGCAGTATTCTCACTTCTGAGGACTTGCCGATAGATTTCGTTGAGAACAAAAGGGAGCCTATTCCGGAAGCCCTGCTGCATTTGAATGGGCATGCAGAGCAAAAAATTATTCTGGAAATGCTGAATCACTATGGTTGGGGTGTCGAACAGAAAAAAATTATTGCCAAAAAGCTGAATATGAGCCTTCGCACGCTCTATCGTAAGATACAAAAATATCAAATAGAGCCGACCTTTAAAGAAAACAATTCCTCGGAGCAATAAAAAAGAATAAAAAAATAATATCTAAGCTACGCAAAAAAGGGAGTATCCCAAGGCTTTTGCAAACCTCCAAGCTGAGTAATTCTATCTTTCATCAGTTTGAAGACTGCACAAGCTTCGGGATACTCCCCTTTTGCATTTTCAAAAAAGCTTTTTCATTTTTGCCTTAATTATAATACAAATCCGCCACCGGCAACAAATTCCCCATCATACAGCACAAGTGACTGCCCGGGCGTGATCGCTCTTTGCGGTTCATCAAAGACAACCTCTAATTTATCCTCCCCGACCATCCACACAGTACACCATGCAGGCTTATGCGCATAGCGGATTTTCGCCAGAAAACGCTGTCCGTCCTCAAATTTATCATACGCCATGTATGCCAGATTGTCGGCACAAAGCGTTGTCCGGAATAATGCCGCATTATCGGAAAGAACAACCTCGTTTTTTTCCGTATCCAAACGATACACAAAGGCAGGCTTGCCAAGCGCAATGCCAAGCCCCTTTCTCTGCCCGATGGTATAATGAATCAAGCCCTTGTGCTTACCTAAAATAGTCCCGTCCATATCTACAAAATTACCGGGCGTTTCCGTCAGCTTGCCCTCTCTTTCAATGAAGGCGGCATAATCCCCATCGGGAATAAAGCAGATATCCTGACTTTCGCCTTTTTTTGCCACAAAGCCGTCCACGGCTTCCGCAATCTTGCGCACCTCGTCCTTGGTATATTCCCCAATAGGCAGAAGCATCGCGCCAAGCTGCTCCTGTGTCAGCCGATAAAGCGCATACGTCTGATCTTTTTCGGCGGTTGCGGAATTTCGGATGGCATAACGTCCCGTTTTCGGATGCTTTTCGATACGGGCATAGTGCCCCGTTGCAATGTACTTCCCACCGATTTCCTTCGCCTTATCCAGGAGAGATTTTTCCTTTACCATGCGGTTGCAGACGATACAGGGGTTCGGGGTTACGCCCTTTTGATACTGTCCGATAAAATCATTCACCACACAGGTACGAAAGGCTTCTCTGCAATCCAGTACCTCATGGGAAATCCCGATGGAATCTGCCACCCGTTTTGCATCGGCAATCGCCTTCTCTGTGCCTTCTCCGTCCCACATCCGCAGTGTTACGCCTGTCACCTCATAGCCCTGCTTGTTTAAAAGATATGCCGCAACCGTGCTGTCCACGCCGCCGCTCATCCCTACTACTACCTTTCCTTTGTTCATCTCATTCACCTCGTTTGCCCTGCTTTTTTCCAAAGCATTTTTTCCATCGGCTGATTCTGTCCTTTTGTACCAGCTGTTTTGCATAAGCGAAGGTCTTTTTCTCCCCCTCCTCTGCCAGCATTTGCAGTAAGTGATTGAGCAAAGCAAGGCTTTCGGGGTGCATCACCGCCTGTACACGCTTGCTTTTCTGATGATACAGCCAGGGGCTTGCATCGGTATAGTCTTCCTTCTGATAAACCTTGCATGCTGCAATGCGATCCATGAACATTTCCACCACATACCGCAGGGGCATTTTCATCCCAATCAGAAGCGGCCCCTTGCTGCCGGGCATGGAATAATCAATCCAATATTCAAAATGATGCTTATTTCTGCCCTTATGATGCAGCCAGGAGGAGGAATAGCCCTTCTCCTCCTTCTCTGCATTATTGGGGCTGCAATCACCCTGAAAATATTTCGCACCGACCAAAAATTCTGTCAGGCTGTATTTGCTCAAATCATGCGTCAACCCCTGCCAGTAAAGCCCAACTCGGAAGCAGCCCTGCCGCACCAGCCTTCTATGGTATGTAATTGTCTGAAAATGTTCTTTTATGTGCATTCTTCTCATTCCTTCTTGAAAACCTACTCAAAAAAGAAACCCCAATTCTCAGGAATTGAGGCCTCCAATCATTATTTTGTCAGCTTTGAAATTGCTTTGAAATGGGGTGTGCCTGCCCCCTGTGTCATTTCATACAGCGCGCCCTCGCAGGTAGTTACGAATGCACCCTCCTGCACAGCTCTCTGGATTGCATACTCCTTATTGTATACCACTCTGGAGCCAACGCAGTCCGCCACAATAAATACACGATAGCCTTCACCAATCAAATCTATAATACTCTGCAGCACGCAGATATGTGCTTCCACGCCGCAAACCAAAATTGTCTTTTTGCCCTGTGCCTTTACCCATTCCACAAAGGCATCACAGCCCATTGCGGAGAAAACTGTTTTTTCCATGGGTTCAAATGCGCCAATGGCTTCCTTCATCGCAGGAACAGTTTCGCCCAGTCCCTTTGTATACTGCTGTGTCACAGCCATAGGAACGCCAAATTCCTTCAACCCTGCCGCAAAAATAGCTGCCTTTGCAACAATTTCATCATGATCTGCAATGGCAGGCACCAGTTTTTCCTGAAAATCGATAATCAATGCCGCGGTGTCTTCTGCTTTTATTTTCATATTTTTCCTCCTGATATTCAAAAAGCCTTCTTTCCTTCGGGTATCTAAAAATTCCCCTTTGCTTTTCATTTTATCCTATCAAAAGAAAATTGTCTACACCTTTTATAGGAATATTCGACTACCTTTTTTCGTTTTCCCATAATCCCTTACATAAACTTTCGCATGTGCTGCAAAGCAGATTTTTCCAGACGGGAAACCTGCGCCTGACTAATGCCGATTTCTGTGCTGACCTCTGTCTGTGTTTTGCCTTCAAAAAAGCGTAGATTTACGATTTTCTTTTCGCGCTCATTGAGGTGCTGCATAGCTTCGCTCAGAGAAAGATTTTCCAGCCAGAGCCTATCGCCGTTCTTTTCATCACTCACCTGATCCATCACAAAAAGCGTGTCGCCGCCGTCATGATAAATCGGCTCAAAAAGGGAAACCGGATCCTGAATGGCATCCATTGCCATCACGATATTTTCTCGGCTCATCCCCATTTCCTTCGCAATTTCCTCTATGCTCGGCTCCTTTTCCCTCTCTGCCATCAGCCGTTCCTTCACCTGTAACGCCTTATACGCCGTATCCCTGAGAGAACGCGACACCCGAATGGTGTTGTTATCCCTGAGATATCTGCGAATCTCCCCAATAATCATGGGGCAGAAATATGTTGAAGGCATCACATCCATCTCAATATTAAAATTATCAATCGCCTTAATCAGCCCCACCACACCAATTTGAAACAAATCATCCATATTTTCATTGCGGTTTTCAAAGCGCTTGATAATACTAAGCACCAGCCGCAAATTCCCCTCTATCAGCTGCTGACGGGCAGCTTCGTCCCCTGCCTTGCATTTTATAAACAGTGCCTTTGCCTCTGTTCCTGTCAGAACGGGCAGGTTTGCCGTATTCACACCGCTGATTTCCACCTTTCCGTAATAAGCCAATCCTGTCACTCCATTCGTTCAAAGGTATATGAATACCTTCTCCCTTTGCGCACAAAAATATACGAAGCAAATCTCGCCAATCCTCGTATAAAATCACATTCTTTTTCGTATCCTAGCAAAAAAGCTGTTATAGCAATTGAAAGGAGTTTTCTTCATGCGTCTGACAGAAATCCATGACGGCATTCCCACAGCAGCCGCCCTGCGCGAAAGCACACGCATCCAGCGCCACGGCGGAAAAAATGGCAATCAGCAGTATATTGACCGTGGGTTTGGCAAGGCAAAAAATGTCGATTATGAACCGCTTCATTATCTGGATGTATAGCAAAAAACGGATATCCTTCGACATCCGCTTTCGGTGCGTCCCAATCGGGCGCACCTTTTTCTTACATCATTTTGCTTATTTCCTTTTTCAGCCGCCGCATAATCTTTTTTTCCAGTCTGGAAATATAGGACTGCGAAATCCCCAGAATATCCGCCACCTCCTTCTGCGTTTTTTCCTCTGTTTCCGGCAGAATGCCAAAGCGCATTTCTACAATCCGCCGCTCCCGTCCGCTCAGCTTCTGCATGGCATCCTGCAAAAGCTCTCGGTCAACCTTATTCTCAATATCCTTCGTGATGATATCGTTCTCCGTCCCCAGAATATCGGAAAGCAGCAGCTCATTTCCTTCCCAGTCCACATTTAGCGGCTCATCAATGGAAACCTCTGTTTTCGTCTTGCTGTTTCGTCTCAGATACATCAGAATTTCGTTTTCGATACAGCGTGAAGCATAGGTTGCCAGCTTAATTTTTTTATCCACCTTAAACGTATTGATTGCCTTAATCAGCCCAATCGTGCCAATGGAAATCAAATCCTCCACATTGATGCCCGTATTTTCAAACTTCCTTGCGATATAGACCACCAGACGCAGATTTCGCTCAATCAGAACAGCTTTAACCGTCACATCCTCCTCTCCGCCCAGCTGCTCCAGAAGCACCAGCTCCTCCTCCGGCTTGAGCGGCGGCGGAAATACATCGCTCCCCCCGATATAGAATACCCCTCCCTGCTTCTTTTCCTGTATCCAACGGTTCAGATGGTATTTTACAAGAAAAACTAAATATCTCCATTCCTTCATTCCGAATCCTCCTTCCATAAAGAGGGTGGCACAATGCCCTCATAACTGCCCGTAAACGCTTCCTCGGCAATCCCGACAAAAATATCCCGATGGCAGATGCTTTTTTCCCCGAAAAACAAAATCAGCTTCTCTGCCCGTATACCCCAGAGCCTGCCATCCGGGTTCCCCAGACTACTGAACGCAAGCCATTCCAAGCCCTCTCTGCTCCCGGAAAGCAGCCGCACGCCCTCCTCTGCTGAAAACAGCGGCAAAACCGCCTGCATCTCCAGAATCGCAACCCCTCGGTCATCCTCCTGCTTCAGCCCGTTTCCCGTATCAATCAGCACGCGCACCTCGGCGCATCTGCCCTGCCGAAACACAGCAGCCGTGCAGAATTCACGTCTGCGGCAAATATGCGTCTCCATCCACCCTGCACCCAATTTCAGCAATACATACGCCAAAAGCACCGCCCATGGCAGCAGCCACCACGGATAAATCTGCTCTACGATAAGACCCTGCCCAAACAATCGCTGTGCCTGCGTAAAGGTAAACAAAAGCTGTGCGCCGCCGCCAAGCAGGAACGAAGAAAGCAGTGTTGTCCCCATCAGCCGCAAAAATATTTTTCCGCTTTTCGGTGTATAGGCAATGAAAACGCCGCCCGCCAGAAGCAAAAGCGAAAATAGCGCACCGCCGCTTCTTTGCAAAAAGAAAAGCCACACGCAATCACACACCGCCGCAAAAAGACCGCCGAATGCAAATCGCCACCGCTTCCTTCGCAGGCCCAGAATCCGTCCTGCCATCCAGAGCAGAAAGGCATCCATCCCCCATGTCACCGGAAAAACGATATCTATGTAAATCTTCGGTTCCATTCCTTCCCTCCTTCTATGATTATAAAACGAAGAACCTGCGAAACCTGTCGTTTTTCCTGTAAAAAGCAGAAAAATCTCGACAAAAAAAGAACACACAATGCTGTCATCATGTGCTCAGTCTGTAGACAAAGTAATTTTGAGGTAGCGGAAGGGCTTGGGAAACAAATCCGTTTCCCAAATGGAATCCGCAGTCGGAATTCACTTCCGACGAGGAAAACAGCGAGTTTCAAGGCTTTTAAGCTGATGGAACTCGTCTGTTTATTCCTCTGCTTCAACAAGTCGAAATCCTGATTTCGACTTAGGGTGTCATCATGTGTTCTTCGTTTTATTTTTCCGCAAGCAGTTCTCTTGCCGCCGCCAGTGTGGTTTCCGTCACATCATTCATCAGTCTCGCCACCTCGCGCACCGCGCCTTCCTCGTCCAGTGCCGTCACGCGCGTCACGGTTTCTCCTGCGTCGCTTTCCTTTTCAATCAGAAAGTGATTATCCGCCATCGCGGCAATCTGGGGCAGATGCGTAATGCAGAGAAGCTGTCGTTTTCCGCCCAGAAAGCGCATTTTCTCGCCGACCCTTCTCGCCGTTCTGCCGCTGACCCCTGTATCAATTTCATCAAAAATAAATGTCCCGATTTCATCCGCATCCACAAGCACCGTTTTCAGTGCAAGCATCACACGGCTCATTTCGCCGCCGGATGCAATCTTTGCCAAGGGCTTGAGCGGCTCCCCTGCATTGGCAGAAATCAGAAATTCCACCTTATCCTTGCCGTCTGCGCCCCAATCGGCTTTTTCTTCTATCTGAATATGAAACCGTGCATGCTTCATTTCCATGTCATGCAGTGCCGTTTCAATCTGCTCCTCCACCTGTTCGGCAGTCGCCCTTCTTCTTGCTGTCAGTGTTTCCGCAAGAGCAGACAGGCGCTTCTCCTCCGCTGCCTTCTTGGCAGAAAGTTCCGCCGCCTTTTCGCTGCTGTTGGAGAGAAATTCCAGCTCCTGTACGGCTTTTTCGTAAAATTCCAATACCGCCTCGATGCTGCCGCCATATTTTCGCTTCAATTTATAAAAAAGCTGCAAGCGCTCCTCAATGCGTTCCAGCTCCTCTGGGTCAGCCTCTTGCTTTTCCGCCTCGCGCTTCAATTCCCGCGCGCAGTCCTCCACGGCAGCATAGCCATCCGCCAATGCATCCGCCAAGGGAGACAGAGCCGCATCATATTCCGCCGCTTCCCGTAATTTCGCAAGGGCATCCCCCAGCTGGTCGCAGGCAGAGGGCGCGCGGTCATCCCCGTCATACAGAAGTGTTACGCTTTCGCCCGTCAGCCGTATCAGCCTTTCCATGCTGCTCAGGCGTTTTTTCTGCTCCAGAAGGGCATCCTCCTCGCCCTCCTGCAGCTCTGCCGCTTCGATTTCTTCCTTCTGAAACAGCAGCATATCCATCCGCTGTTCTCTTTGGCTTTCATCTCCAATCAGAATCGTAAGCTGCTTTTCTAAGTCCTTCAGCCTTTGCCGGCTGTTTTTGTATTCCTCCATTGCCTCACCAAAGCCTGCGCCGCAGAAGCGATCCAGCAGGCGAATGTGCTTCACCGGATTCAAAAGAGACTGATGCTCATGCTGTCCATAAATATCAATCATATCCTCGGCAATCTCCTTCAGCATACCGACCGTCACCGTAGAGCCGTTAATACGGCAGACAGATTTTCCCGCTTCGCTGAGCGTGCGGGTAATCAGAAGCGTCCCGTCCTCCTCAGGGACAATGCCGTTTTCCGCAAGCTTTTCCGTAAGCGCCTGCGACTGTACGGAAAACAACGCCTCAACCGCCGCCTGCTTTTCTCCGTGGCGCAGAAAATCCTTCCCTGCTCTGCCGCCAAGGGCAAACTGCAAAGAATCAATAATCATGGATTTGCCGGCACCCGTTTCGCCCGTCAGAATATTCAGCCCATCTCCAAAGGAGATTTCGCTTTCCTTAATCAGCGCCACATTTCTGATGTGCAGATGTTCCAGCATAAAGCGTCCCTCCTTTAGGCACTATGGATGATGCGATACAGCTTTTCGATGATAACTGCCGCCTGATTATGCGTACGCACCACGCAGAAAACAGTATCATCCCCTGCAATCGTGCCAAGAATTTCGCTGTTCTGCATATTATCAAGCGCAACGGCAACCGCCATGCCCATACCATCCAGTGTTTTCACTACAATCATGTTCTGCGCATAGTCCATTTTCAGCACAGCCTCCTTGAATACGCGCGTTAGTCTCTCTGTCACTTCCGTATCATTGCCCGTAATCACGGCATATTTCTGCCGTCCCTTTTCTGTTGCGATTTTCGTCAGCTTCATTTCACGAATATCACGAGAAACCGTTGCCTGTGTCACCACAAAGCCTTCCTCACAAAGTCTCTGTGCCAGCTCGTCCTGCGTTTCAATGTCATAATTTTCAATCAATTCCAAAATTTTTGCATGTCTGGCGATCTTCATCGCACTCCCCCTCCTTACTGTTTCAGAAAGATATCCAAAGGCTGCTCGTTCAGCCATTCTTATTTCAATTTATGCCGCAGTACATCGTAAAAGCTCTGCGGCTTTGTCTTAATAATCGTGGTGCAGACATCCGCACGACGAATTTGCACAACATTCTGCCCCGTCAACGTAAAGTTGTTCTGCCCGTCCGCACTGACCGTAAAGGGCGTGTCCTCTCTGCTTGGCTTCACCTCAACCGTAACCACATCATCCGCAGAAACCACAATGGGTCTGCTTGTCAGCGTGTGCGGCGAAATGGGCGTAATTGCAATAATCTGTGCATCCGCTTTCAATACAGGCCCCCCTGCGGAAAGGTTATATGCCGTTGAGCCTGTCGGCGTACAGATGATAACACCATCCGCAAGCAGGGTATCCACAAATTCATCATTTACAAAAACGTGAAACTCCAGAATTTTATATAAATCGCGCGTAATGCAGATATCATTCAAAGCAATAATGCCCTCCGTGCGTTCATCCCCCTTGGCAATGCCGCAGGTCAGCATCATGCGCTTTTCCAGCTTAAAATCGCCCTTCAGCACCTTATCAATCGCCGCTTCGGCATAATTCTTATCCTCCGCCGTCAGAAAGCCGAGCGTCCCCAGATTGATACCCAGAATCGGCTTTTCAAATTTCGCCGTTCTTCTGCCGATGCCAAGCAGTGTCCCATCACCGCCAAGCGAAATCAGCAGATCACTGTTCTGATACAGCTCCGTTTCCGTCTGCGCATACTGCGGCAGCTCCGCCAAATCCGCCACCGCTTCGGAAAGGCGCGGCTGACAGCCCTTTTCCTCCAGATAACGCACCAGCCGCTTTGTCACCGCCAGTCCCTTATCCTTCTGTATATTCGGTAAAATTGCTACTTTTTTCATCTTCCGCACCTCATTTCTCGCCCGAAAGGATTTTATGCGATTGTGCAACAACGGTATCTACTCTCGCCTGCACCTCGTCCTCGTGCATGCCGCTCCGGCTCTTATCCAGATAAATGAGATACTCGATATTGCCTTCAGGCCCCTTAATCGGGGAGAAATCCAGGCCGAGAATCCCAAGGCTCTGTGTGCGGACATACTCCACAATCATCTCGATGACCTCGCGATGCACGCTGCTGTCCCGAACAACGCCCTTCTTGCCGACCTTCTCCCGTCCGGCTTCAAACTGCGGCTTAATCAGACAGACCAGCTGCCCCTTTTCGCCCAGCACGCCAAGCACCGCAGGCAGTACCTTTGTCAGAGAAATAAAGGAAACATCAATCGATGCAAAATCCCCTTCATCCGGTACCTGCTCATGCGTCACATATCTTACGTTTGTTTTTTCCAGACAAACAACTCTTTCGTCATTTCTTAATTTCCACGCAAACTGACCGTAGCCAACATCAATGGCATAAACCTTGCTTGCACCGTTTTGCAGCATACAATCCGTAAAACCGCCTGTCGATGCACCAATATCCAGACAAATTTTCCCATCCAGACGGATACCGAATACATCCATCGCCTTTTCCAGCTTATAGCCGCCGCGGCTGACATATTTCATCTGGTTACCCTTTACCTCAAGCTTCGCTGTCACCGCCACCTTTGTGCCGGCCTTGTCCTCCTTCTGTCCGTCAACGTATACATTCCCTGCCATGATATACGCCTTCGCCAGCTCTCTGGAGTTTGCCAAGCCCTGCTGCACCAGTAAAACGTCTAATCTTTCCTTTTCAACCTTTTCTGCCATGGTCATTCTCCCAATCTTTCCTTGATGCTGTTATAAATGCCCGCCGCATCCAACCCATATCTTTCAAAAAGCTGTGCCTGCGTGCCCTGTTCGATATATTTATCGGGAAATGCCAGATTCAGCACATCCGTCTGTATCCCTGCATCCCCGTAGTATTCCAGTACCTTTGAGCCGAAGCCGCCCTTACGCAGATTATCCTCCACCGTCACAATATGGGCGCACGTTTCAGCGATCTCCTTCAGCAGCTCCGTATCCAGAGGGTTCAGAAAGCGCATATTCACAAGCATGGGGTGATACCCTTCCGCCTCTAAGCGTTCTGCCGCCTCTGCCGCCGGCTTCAGCATGTGTCCCTCCGCCAGAACGGCAATGTCTCTGCCCTTCTGAATGACCTCTGCCTTACCGTATGTAATCGGCTCCTTCTGCTCTGCAAAAGCGGTTTCCGCCGTTCCTCTCGGATAGCGCACCGCAATCGGGCCGTTCCATTCATTCACCGCAAAATCAAGCATTTCCTCCAATTCCCATGCGTTTTTTGGCGAAAGCACCGTCATATTGGGGATGTGGCTGAGAAAGGAGATATCGAAAACGCCCTGATGGGTTTCTCCGTCTGCCCCAACAATCCCTGCACGGTCTATCGCAAATACAACATGCAGCTTCTGCATACACACATCATGCACGATCTGGTCATACGCCCTTTGCAGGAAGGAGGAATACACCGCAAACACAGGTGTTACGCCGCCCTTTGCCAGACCCGCCGCAAAGGTTGTGCCGTGCTGCTCCGCAATGGCAACATCAAAAAAGCGTTTCGGAAAGGCTCTCTGAAATTTCTCAAAGCCTGTGCCGCCGCTCATCGCTGCCGTAATCCCTGCGACCTTCGGGTTTTTCTTCCCGATTTCCACCATTTTATCCCCGAAAACAGAGGACCAGCTTCTGCCGCCCTTGGAAAGCGGCTGTCCTGTTTTCAAATCAAACGCGCCTACGCCATGATACGCCCAGGGACGCTCCTCCGCGTAGGGATAGCCCTTGCCCTTAATCGTTTTTACATGAATGAGCACAGGGCGGTTCATTTCCTTCACGTTTTCAAACAGTTCAATCAGATCCGGCAAATCATGTCCATCCACAGGGCCGATATATTTAAGCCCAAGCTGTTCAAACAATGCGCCGCCCGTCAGGAGCATTTTCGCCCCGTCACGCACGTTTTTCAGCACCTGATATGTCCCTTCACCAATCACAGGCACATTATCTCGGAACTGCTTGACCGCCTCCTTCCACCCACGGTACTGATAGCTTGTCCGCAGGCTGTTCAGATGGCGGCTGATGGCCCCCACATTCGTATCAATAGACATCTGGTTATCATTCAGAATGACAATCATTCTGGTATGCTCCTTGCCGACATTATTCAGCGCCTCATACGCGAGTCCACCCGTCATGGAGCCATCCCCGATGACTGCAATCACATGCTCCTTTCCGCCCGTCAGGTCTCTTGCCTTCGCAAGCCCAAACGCCGCTGAAATGGAAGTGGAGCTGTGCCCTGCCGCAAAGGCATCACAGTCGCTTTCCGTCGGCTTGGGGAAGCCGCTCAGTCCATCCAACTGCCGCAGATGGTCGAAGCCCTCTTTTCTGCCCGTCAGCATCTTATGAATATACGCCTGATGTCCAACGTCCCAGACAATTTTATCCTCCGGCAGATGAAAGCAGTATTCCAGTGCTACGGTCAGCTCCACAATGCCCAGATTGGACGCAAGATGTCCTCCTGTTTTGGATACCTTCTGCAAAAGGAACCTCCGCAGCTCTTTGCAAAGCTGCTTTAACTCTTTTTCGTTTAAATTCTTTATATCTTCAGTGGAATGGATATGCTTTAAAATACCGTCCACAGTTTCACCAACTCTCTATTCTCACAACCTCAAAAAATCTCTCGGAAGGATCTTCTTAAAATGTTCTGGTTGTAAGATATTTTGTCAACTCTAATAAAAATGCACAGCCCTCGCCCTGCTCCTCCCAGATGGAAACAGCCTCGGCGGAAAGCCTTGCCGCAATCTCTCTTGATTTTTCAATCCCAAACAGCGTCACATACGTTGTTTTCTGATTTTTTTCATCACTGTGGATGGGCTTGCCCAATTCCTCCAGTGTGCTTGTCACATCCAGAATATCATCCAGAATCTGGAATGCAATGCCGATTTTTTCGCCTGCCAGTGCAAATGCCGCAACTGTTTTTTCATCCGCACCGCCGCAGATTGCCCCTGCCTGCAGTGCGCCGCGAATCATTGCCGCCGTTTTATGCAGGTGGATAAAATCAAGCGTTTCGATATCCAGAGGCTTCCCCTCCATGAAAACATCCACCACCTGCCCAACAAGCATGCCTTCCACACCTGCGCCGTGTGCAATCGCTTTCACGGCACCTGTTGTCTGCGGTGTAGGGTTTTTCACGCAGGCATCCGCCATCGTTTCCATGGCATGATGCAGCAGACCATCCCCTGCCAGAATCGCCATATCCTCGCCAAAAACCTTATGGTTCGTCAGTCTCCCCCTGCGGTAATCATCGTTATCCATCGCAGGCAGGTCATCATGAATCAGCGAATAGGTATGAATCATTTCCAATGCACAGGCAAAGGGAAGGGCATCCTCCTTTTTGCCGCCGACTGCCTCGCATGCCGCCAGAACCATCATCGGGCGCAGACGCTTGCCCCCTGCCAGAAGGCTGTAGCGCATTGCTTCAAAAATCACAGGCGGAAAGTCCTTCTGTTCGGGTACTGCCTGCTCCAGCGCCTGTTCAATATAGGCACAGCGTTCCTTCATTTCCTGCTTCAAATCCATCATTCTTCCACCTCCGCCTGAAACGGCTCCTCCTGCCAAAGCCCTGCTTCTTTTCTCAGCAGAACGATTTCTCCCTCCGCCGCAGAAAGCTTTTCTCTGCAAAGTGCCGCAAGAGTCAGCCCCTCTTTATACAACGAAACAGCCGTCTCCAAGGAGACCTCCTCCTGTTCCAGCTGTTCTACAATTTCCTCTAAGCGTTCCATTGCTTCATCAAAGGTTTGTTTCTTTCTCGCCATCGGCAAATACCGCCTTTCCTGTCACCTCTGCCTGCAAAATGCCGTCCTTCATGCGAATCCGTACCGCCTGCCCGATTGCCGCCGCCTGTGCCGTTGTGAGCGGCGTGCCTGCCTCATCCATCAGCATGGCATAGCCGCGGTTCATCACAGAAAACGGCGAAACCGCCGCCAGCCTGCCCTCTGCCGCCAGAAGTCCTCGGCTGAGCCGCTGCAGCTGTCCTGCCGTTTCTTTATACAGAAGCCGTTCCTGCTCCGCAAGCACGCGCTCCTTTTTCTGCATCAATTCCAACGGACGCTTCAGCACAGGGCGTTCCTTCAGAAATTCCAGTCTCCGTTTAGATACCGTCAGCACCGCCTGCAAATTCCGTTCCAATCGTTCCGCCAGTGCCCTTGCATCCTCCTTTTTGTCCGCAAGTCTTGTGGTTGCCAGCTCTGCCGCCGCAGATGGGGTCGGCGCACGCAAATCCGAAACAAAATCGGCAATCGTAAAATCCGTTTCATGCCCGACAGCAGAAATCACGGGCAGCTCCGAAGCAAAAATGGCTCTTGCCACGCTTTCCTCGTTAAACGCCCATAAATCCTCCATCGAGCCGCCGCCGCGCCCCAGAATAATCACGTCTGCCTTGCCCCAGCTGTTCGCCGCCTTCAGGCTTTTCACAATATCCACCGCAGCCGCTTCTCCCTGCACCAGTGTCGGGAATATGGCAAGCTTCACTCTCGGGTCGCGTCTTTTTGCAATCTGGATAATATCGCGCACCGCCGCCCCCGTCGGGGAGGTGATTACCGCAATACAACCGACATTTTCGGGAATCTCCCGCTTATAGTCCGCATCAAAGAGCCCCTCTGCTGCAAGCTTTTCCTTCATCTGCTCAAAGGCAAGCTGCAAGGCACCCATGCCGACCGGCTCCAGAAATTCGCCGTACAGCTGATACTGCCCTGTCCTTTCGTACAGGGAAACATGCCCGTATAAAATCACCTGCATCCCGTTTTCTGGCAGAAAAGGCACCTGTGCCGCATCCTGCTGAAACATCACGCAGGCAATCGCTCCCTGTGCGTCCTTGAGGGTAAAATACCAATGACCGCTCGAATGTGCCTTGAAATTGGAAATCTCCCCCTGCACCAGAAGGCTGTTCAGTATAAAATCATTTTCCAGCAGATTTTTGATATAGCGGTTAATCTGCCCAACCGAGAACACCTTCGGCTCTATCATTTGATTACTTTGCCCAGTACGCCGTTGATAAAGGCAGGTGCTTCATCAGAGCTGAAGCGTTTTGCAAGCTCCACCGCCTCATTGATGGCAACGCCGATGGGAGTTTCCCCGTATTTCATTTCATATACTGCCAGACGCAGAATCGCCAAATCCACCTTATTCATCCGTGCAGGATCCCATCCGTTTGCACTTGCTGTAATCATTTCGTCAATTTCCGCCATGTGGGCATGTACGCCCTCCACCTCGGAAAGAATAAATTCCTTATCTTCTTCCTCTACAGGCTCTTCCTTTTCCGCAAAGAAAAGCTCCTTCACCTGCTCAAATTCCTCCGCTTCGCTGAAATCCATCTGGAACAGCAGATAAAACGCATTTCTTCTCGCACCTCTACGGCTCATAGTATCCCTCCATTATTTCTCCAACCAACGGCACACTTAAAAATAAGCAAGGGCCTCAGATAGCCATGAGACCCACCGTTTTTCACGATTATTCTTCTTCCTCCGCCTTTGCTTCCGTTTCCTTCACAATGCCGCAGATGCTTACATTCACCGCCGCAACCGTAAGTCCTGTCATGGTTTCCACTGTGGTTTTCACCTTTTCCTGTACTTCCTTGGCAGCGTTCTGCACCTTTGTGCCGAAATTTACGATAATATCCATATCCAGAACGGCTTCATCCGCATCCTTTGTGATTTTTGCACATTTGGTATGGCCCTTCTTGCCAAACAGTTCCACAAAGCCCTTACCGCCGCCGGCAACTACGCCTTCCACCTCCAGTGCAGCTGTTGTGGCAATCACGCCGACAACCTCATCCGCAATCTGAATCTGACCGTTTGTTTTATTTTCAGACATGTGTAATCCCTCCTGTTGTTTCTATCTCCTGTTTTTGCAAAACAATATATTCACGCATAATTATGATATGAGTATAACAGATATTCGCCCATTTTGCAACGAATTATGCACCATTTTATGCATAAAAAAGAAGGCAGTATTCGGATTTTATTCCCACTGCCTTCATCTGATTTTCTGTAATTTCTTACTTTTGCAATGTATTGATGCGGATTTTATCGGCAGGCATCCCTGTTTTTCTCTGCACGATATCCTCAATCTGTGCAACATCCTTATCCGTCAGCTTCACCGCATCCACCACCACATCCACCGTTTCGTTATCCATGCGGACATACGCCTGTTTGAACCCCTTGGATTGGATCATTGCCTCTGCGGCACTTTCCTTTTCCATCCGCTCCTGCAATAGCAGCATGCTTTCGGTGCATTTTGCCTTCTGCTCCTCGGTAATATTTTCGTTATTGAGCATTTCCGTCAAAATATCCTTTTCCTTCGCGCGAGACTGCTCCCGGTTCAGCTTTGCCTCCGCAAAATAAGCAGATCCATTCCCATTCGCCGAAACATAAACCGCCGCACCGTCGCCTGTGGTTTCCGCCGTAATCGGGTCTAGCTCCGTTTCGTCCGCATCATCCGGCAGAGCGGAATAATCCACCAACGCCGTCACATCCCCTTCCTCGGTCAGCTGCAATGCCGTCTGCTTTCCTTCGGAAGAGCGGCTTTCCTGAAAATTCAGATAGCCTGCCGCCGCAATCATCACCGCCAGTGCCGTAACCACAACCTGATTCCTTTTGATGACAAACATACCTTTTCCCCCTCTGCAAAAATTCTATTTCATCTGCAAAACTGCAATTTTATGCGCAGGCACATTGCAAAGTGCCTCTGCCGCCTGATGCAGTGCCGCCTGCACCGTGGCATCTCCGCCGCCCTCCGCAACAATAACCACCCCTTCAATCACAGGGGCATTTTCCGAAAGGATGAACGGCGCAGTATTGCCGCCCTTTTCCTCGGTCAGCACCGCCTTCTGCTCCACGCGGAATTTTCCGTCCCTCTCCGATTCCTCCCGTACCTCATCCTGTGCAATGGTGCGTTCCTCCGTTCTGCAATAGGTCAGCATGACATCCACCGCACCTGCCCCCTGCACCTTGGAAAGAATTTCCGCCATGCGCGTTTCTGTCTCCCGCTCCGCCGCATCGGAAACCGTCTGCGTTTCCGCCTGTGCAGGCGTTTCCTTTTCTCCGCCGAAAAAGCTCTTCCCCATTGCCAGAAGCAGCACCCCTGCCAGAAGTGCCAGAAAAATATTGCTCCGCAGCTTTTTGTTTTCGGGGCGAAATAACCCCTTCCACAAATTCTTTTGCATCCTCTCACCCTTCTTCTCTGTATCCGTTGTATGTATCCGACCATTCCTGCTCTATCCTCGTCAAGGGCAAATCTCCCGTTTCCGCCGCATGAAACAGCCCAAGCAACGGACGCAGCACCGCCGTCAGCACCAGAATCCCCAGCACCAGCTCCGTATAACGGCGATATTTCCCCTCCGGCAGAAGCAGTCCCACCAGAGCAGAGAAAACAGCCAACGCAGTTATGGTTTTAATATATGCCGCAAATGCCGCCATCATGCCTACAAGCCCCCCAACAAAAGTAATGCCGAAAAGAAAAACATCCCTTCGCCCAGAAAAACAATCCCCAGCAGAAGTCCTATGTATTCCCCTGCCGCCGCAATGCACTCTACTAAGCGTTCCTCGCAGATAAATTCCGCCGCAGCCGCCGTCAGCCGAAACACAAGCAGGATCACAAGCAGCTTGATGAGCAATGGCAGACAAAGCAGGAGCAGAAGCACTACTGCTGCAACCAGTGTGCCGCTTTTGAGCGTTCCTGCCATAGCCGCTGCCGTTTCCACCGCGCCGCCCATCACACCCCCGACCACCGGCACCGCCCCGACTGCGATTTTCGCTGTTTTCGCCGCCAGACCGTTCAGCGCACCGCCGCCGATTTTCTGCAGGGAAAGCAGGAGCATAAAAAGCATTGCCGCCCCCTTCATCCCCCAGGAAATGCACTGCCGCAGCAGCTCCGCAAATTTCCCCAGAATCGGTTTTTCGGAAATATGATCCGTCATCTCCAAGGCAATCGAAAGCTGAATCGCAGGAATCAGCACATAGCTGATGCCAACGGAAAGTGCCGTCGCGCCGCCCATCAGCGTCGGCCCCATCAGAGCCCCCTGCGTCAGATTCCCCGATGAAGCGGAAAGCACCAGAAAAATGGGCACCATCGCCCCAAACACCCCACATAGTCCTCGCATCCGCTCCACAACAGACTGTGAAATGCTGTAAAACGAGGTCAGAATCGCCACAATCAATACCATGTAGCAAACATAAAATCCCATTTCGCCCACATTTTTCCCTTGAAAGGAATCACTGCACTGCTTCAGAATTGCACTCAGAATGACAATCAGCACCAGCTGTGCCAAAAGCCTGCCCTGCATGCGCAGCTCTCCGAATGTCAATTCCAGAGCCTTCTCCTTGATATTTGCGAATGTAAAATCAAATTCCCCCGAAAGGATTTCTGCAAGCAAATCTGAAAAGCTGACCTCTGCGTCCATTTCCTCCGTCGCCGCATCCACAGCATCCGTATCCAGCCCTTCCGTTTCGCCTTCTATGCAGATTGCATCCGCCGTTTCCTCTGCGAATGTCGTCCTTGGCAGAAGGGAAAGCAGCAAAATCAGAAGCAACCCCCATTTCTTCATCCTGCCCCCTCCTATACCAAGCCCATGACCAGTTCCAGCAGTCCAATCAGCACAGGAGCCGCCGCCGTCATCATGAGAATCTTTCCTGCCAGTTCAATTTTTGCCGCAACCGTTCCCTCTCCCGCATCCGCGCAAAGCTGTGCGCCGAACTGCGTCAGATATGCAATGCCGATCACCTTCAGCACCACTGCGAAGTAGCCGTCCCCGACCCCCGCCGTTTCTGCCGTTTCTCGCAGCAAGCCGATGAGCCTTCCCAGCGGCACACAGATTATTCCGAAAATCAGAATCCCCGTCACAGCGGCAAGAAGCATCGCAAGCTGCGGATTTTCCTTTTTCAGCAGAACGGCAAATATCGTCCCCACCAGACCAATGGCGATGATTTTACCAATTTCCATCCGACCGCCTCCTCAAAGCTGAAATAAGGTCTGCACCGTATCAAACAGCTGGCTGATGTATTGAATCACCCAAAACAGCACCACAACCAACCCTGCCAGCGTGGTCAGCATCGCCTGTTCTTCTCTGCCTGCACGCATCAGTACCTGATGCAACACTGCCACCAGAATCCCGACCGCCGCAATCCGAAACACAATATTGATTTCCATTTTCTCCCCCCTCACAGCAGTGTTACAATAATGAGCAATCCCGAAAGTCCGCCGATGCCGTAGTAAAGTCTGCCGTTTTTCTCCAATCGTTTTCTGCCCTGCGCCAATGCCTCCTCCAGATACCGCAACAGCAGACAAATGCTCCCCTCCTGCTGCGCCTTATCCAGATAGCCGAGGGTTTTCCCGAAGGAAAGCACCATATCCAAATCCTCCGCCGTCAGGAAAATCTGATTCCGCTTCTTCGACCATGCCTCTGTCCAGATTTCCTCCGCAGAAGCCCTTTCCCTCTCTGCCATGACTGCCGCCGCCTGCGCGAAAATCTCGCCAATCACGCCCTCCGCCTTCCAGCTGATGCTTTCCAGAACCTCTGTCAGAGGAGCGGAAAGGTAGGCAATCTGGCTTTGCAGAAGCAGGATTGCACGTTCCAGCTCTGCCAGCTCCTGCAAACGATATTTCTCCTTTGCCGCAAAATATGCCCCGAACCAGAGCGTCGCACCAAGCACAAGCACACTGCCGAGCAAACGCATCATGCTTCCTCCTCCTTTTTCATCGTCATTTCTTCTTCCGCAATCATTTTCCCCTCCCTGTCGCACAGCCCCTCTATGGTGCCTGTGCCGTTTCGGTTGGAAAGAAAAAGATACCGTTCAAATATTTTTCTGCGGACAAGCGCACGCAGCTGCGGTCTTGTTTCAATGTCGGCAAAGTCCCGCCCATGTGCCGTCGCAATCAGCTTCACCCCTGCGTTTAAAACCTCCTCCACCGCGGCAACATCCTCACGCCTGCCCAGCTCATCCACAGCGATGATATCAGGAGACATGCTTCGCAGTAAAAGCGTCATCCCCTTCGCCTTCGGGCAGCCCTCCAGAATGTCCGTACAGGGGCCGACATCCATCTGCGGCATACCGTCTCTGAGCGGTGCAATTTCTCCGCGCTCATCCACCACGCCGACCGTTTTTCCTCTCTCACTCAGGCAACGGATGAGATCGCGCAAAAGCGTTGTTTTCCCGCATCCCGGCGGCGAAACAATCAGGGTATGGCAAAGCGTATTCTTTTCCAACAGAAGCGGCAGAAGCGTCTCTCCCCACCCCTTCCTTTCCCTCGCAATGCGGATATTTAAGGCATTGATTTGCCGCAGCGTGCGAATCTCGCCGTTTTCCAGAACCGCCTTGCCGCAGAAGCCGACTCTGTGTCCGCCCTCTATGGTAAGATAGCCCTGTCGCAGCTCTTCCTCAAAGGCATAGAGAGAATAGCCGCTCAGAAGCGAAACGGTTTCACGCAGATCCGCCATGGAAATGCGCATCCCCTTTTCATCCGCCGCAGGCAGAAACACCCCCTCCTTCCCCAGAGAAAACAGTCGATTCTCTCTTTTTAAAAGCAAGGGCTGTCCGCTGCGCAGGCGAATTTCCTGCAAATCGTGCAGATCCTTCTCCGCAAGCACCTCCCGTATTTTTCTCGGCAATGCACGCCAAACTGCCTCTGTCTGCATTGGCTCGTCCTCCCTTCTTTTCTCATCCTATGCGGAAAAGGTGAAAAAATACCTGCGATGGCATTATTTCACAGAGCGCGAATTTTGTAGTATTCTTTTTATAATTTTTATGTACGAAAACATTTACAAGAAATTACATTTTATGTTAAAATTTAAGAAAATTCCCTTGGTGTAATTTTAAATATAAGTCTAATTTCATAAGTTTTACCACGAAAGAGGAGATAATTATGTGCAAAAATTCAATCCATACGACAGGAGCAGCCGCTTCTGCTGTAAATGAACTTTGTACTGACAGGGGTTCCGTTTGTGTCACAAATAGCGAATCCACACATGATGAACCCCTTTATTGCCGCATCAGTACGCAAAAAGCAATCTATAAAATTCCGTATCAGGATATTCTTTTTATCGAAAGTGAGCAAAAAAAATCTGTCATCCATCTGTTGAAAAAAACCATCTGTGTTTCGGTTCCGTTATATCGTATTCTGGAAGTGCTGCCCAAGGAAACCTTTGTGCAGACACATCGCTCCTTTATTGTCAATCTGAAAAATGCATCCTCCATCGATAAATCCCAAAATCCTTGGACGATTTCTTTTTTCGGTTCGGAGCAGCTTGCCTTCGTCGGGCGTTCCTTCAAGGATAACATCATGCAGATTATCCGCCCCACGTTGGATCTTCATACAGGCAAATGACAGCCTTGCTTTGATTGACATTCTCCTGCTTTCTCTTTAGAATAGAGAAAAAAGGAGGTCTGCCCCATGAAAGAATTTCGTTTGGTTGCCTTTGGCGACAGCTTAACATACGGCTATGGTGTTTTGTCCCACATTGCATATCCCTCCCGCTTGGCAAGGGAGCTGCCGGAGAAAAATCCGCAGCTTCGTTGGAAGGTATATAATCGCGGCATCAACGGAGAAACCACCAGAGAAGCGAAAGAACGGCTGGAAAGTCAGGTGCTTTGGTTAAAGCCGCATCTTACTGTAATTCTGCTGGGTTCCAATGACAGTGCCCTCAACGAAGGGCAATATCGTACACCTTGGGAATATGAACACAATATGATGTTCATTCTGGAACGCCTTCTGGCAGAAAAGCACGGAGATTCTGCTTTCCATAGCGGTGTCTGTCTGCCCGTTCTGGTTACGCCGCCGCCCGTGGTGGATACGGATTTCTACCCCTTCACCACAACCGACCGCATTGAAAAATATGGGGAAATCGTCAAAAAGCTGGCAAAGGGCTATCATTGTCCCGTCATTGATGTATATCAGGCATTTCTGGACATTAAGGAAGCACAAGGCTTCGAAGCGTATGATGCACTGTTTCAGTTCGATGGCGTGCATTGGAGCAACGCAGGCTATGATGTGTTCTATGCCCTTCTGGAAAAGGAAATTCTGGCTTTGACAGAAAATTTCTGAAATCCGGATCAAAAAAAGCCCTGCATGGGAAAATTCTCCCGTGCAAGGCTTTTTTTCTGTTCTGTATACTTTTTTCTTTTATTCCATTTTTTACTGACCGCAAAGGTCAACCGTTACATAAAGTTCCTTGGATTTTGCAGAAATCCCCACGCCTGCCTCCTGCATGGTGCCGTCTGTCAGGCTGTTCTCCTTCGCAGCGGTACGCATCCATTCCTGATAAATCTGCACCACATCGCCGCGCTGCTTGGCAATGGTTTCGGATGCCGTGCGGAAGGCTTTGCCCTTCGCCAGAATCCGACTGAAGGGTGTCGAGTCGTCAGAGCCGGTATAGTCGAAATATCCCTTCGCCGTCATATCCTCGGAATGTGCTCTTGCTACGCCCCCCAGCTTACTGTCTGCCGTAAGCAGGGACAGACCCTTTTCCAGACGACACACCTGAATCAGTTCAAGCAGCTCCGCTTCCATGGCTTCTCTTGTGGTATACTGCAAGGTACTCCGGTAATCCTTTGTCTGGGCAAAGCTCTTTTCCTGCAAAAGCACACCGCAGATTTTCCCCTCATAATCCAGAGGAACATGCACCTCAGAATTGGCATTGTATACAATACCGCTGTGCTCTAAGCTGCTGACGTGGGAAAGATTCTTAATATTCGCCGCAATGCCCTTGCCGCTTGTACCGTTATAGGTAAAACCTGTGCCCGGCACAAAAATTTCGACAATTTTCCCCTCCTGCATCGTTGCAAAGAAATAATTCTGATACTTGTTGAGATAAACATATCTCTCTAAGCCATACACAGAATCGTCAATACGGTCGGGTTCGCCCCAGACAGCCTTCAGCTCTGCCGCCGTCCAGCCGAGACAAACCTTTTTTTCGCCGACAGTAACCGTTTCTGTTGCCGCCGCATCCGTCACCTTCACTTCCTCTGTCTTGGTGTCCGCTTTCGTGTCCGTTTTGGTGTCCACTTTTGTGTCATTTTGGGTGTCCACTCTGTCCACCTTGTCCACCTTTGGTTCGGTAATTTCCACCTTGCCGCCGGTCTGCTCCTCAATATAGCGATATGCCTTCACAAAGGAAACCACAGCCTCCTGCACCGTCATTTCGCGGAAGGGATGATAGCCGCCATCCTGATAGCCCGCAAGAATCCCAATGCCATACAGCTGGTCGATATATTTATTGGAGGAAGCAAACAGCTCCGCGGTATCGTTGAAGGGATTTTTCTTTGCCTTCTCCGTTAAATCCACGCCGCAGGTTTTCATCACGCGCGCCACCATAATTGCCATCTGCTCGCGGGTCAGCGTGCTGTTCGGCTCAAAAATACCGGGGTCTGTGCCGCCGATAATACCCAGCTCATACGCCGCTGTCACATCTGCATCATCGCAGTCTGTAAAGGGCGTTTTACCTGCCGCTTTCCATTCCTTTCCGGTGATTACATTCAGAAAACGCATCACCATCTTGCAGAAATCCTTTCTCGTCATGGGCGATTTTGCCTTCTGCAAATCCGCCTCCGTCAGAAGTCCCTGCTGATAGGCAAATTCGATGGAAGGCTTTGCCCATTTGCCTGCATTCGTCGCAACGGCGGCAAAGGAAGGCACTGCGGCGGAAAGGCTCAGCATCCCTGCAAGAAGAATTGCCATAAACCGTTTCATACTCGTCATCCTTTCTTATTCCCCCAACGCCATCTGCCCGGGCAGATGATTGGTAGTTTTATCCTTTTCCTGTATAAAATGTCCCGTGGTGGGAATTTTTTTCGTGCGATAATATTCGTATTCCTCTGTTTCAAATTCTGCCTTGGCAAACACCGCAGTAACTGTACTGTTTTTCTTGAGTGTAAAGACCTGCACGCCACCGGCGTTCTTTGTAGCACTCAACGGAATCAACTCTGTATTCAAGAGCGTTGCCTTATCCGCATTGCGCATCAGCATAAAATCTGCTTCCTCCGCGATTTTCGCCATTCGCACCAGCTCTGCCCTTGCGGAATAGGCATTGACCAGCTTGCGGCGATTTGTTTTGGTTTCATAGGCGGAAAGCGGCACCTTCGCCGCCTTGCCGTTTGCAAAGAAAAACACCATCTGACCGCTGTAATCCGCCGTTGCAGTCATGTAAATAATGGTTTCCTCTGCGTCAAGCTGCAAGAGATTCGGCAGATAATCCCCCAAGGCACTCGCCTTGGCATCCGCTACATCCGAGGCCTTCAGCTTATACACATTCTGCCGATTGGAGAAAAACAGCAGATCCATACGGTTTGCGCCCTCCTGCTCCATCAGAAGAACGTCCTCCTCCTTCAGCTTCTGCTCCCCTGCCATACGCAGAGATGCCTGACTGATTTTCTTGAAATAATTCTCCTTCGTCAGGAAGAAGGTTACAGGGTAATCCTCGATAAAATCCTCCTTGGAAAGCACCGTCACATCATCCTCATGGATGATTTCGGTTTTTCTGGGCTTGCCGTATTTTTTTGCCACATTGCGCAGCTGCTTACAGATGATATTTTTGATTTTTGCATCCGAGCGAAGTGTTTCATGCAGACCTTTGATTTCCTTTTCCAGTGCATCCAGCTCTGCAATGCGTTTCAGAATATATTCCTTATTGATGTTGCGCAGCTTAATCTCCGCGATATATTCCGCCTGCACCTCATCAATTTCAAAGCCTGTCATCAGATTCGGCACAACCATTTTTTCCTCCTCGGTGCCACGGATAATGGCAATCGCCTTATCAATATCCATCAGGATTTTGGAAAGCCCTTCGAGCAGGTGATATTTTTCGGATTTCCTCTGAATATCAAATGCAAGCTGTCTGCGGATGGAATCCATGCGGAAGTCCGTCCAGTGCTTCAAAATTTCGCCCACGCCAAGCGTCATGGGCTTGCCATGAATCAGCACATTAAAATTACAGCTGAAGCTATCCGACAAAGGTGTCATGGCGAACAGCTTGTGCATCAGCAACTCCACATTTGTGCCGCGCTTGAGGTCAATCGTAATTTTCAGACCGTTTCTGTCTGATTCATCGCGCACATCGGTGATATCCTTGATTTTCCCTGCCTTAACCAATGCGATGATTTTATCCACAATGGCTTCGATATTGGTGGTATAGGGAATTTCATAGACCTCGATACAGTTATCCTTTTTATCATAACGATATTTTGCACGCAGCTTCACACTGCCGCGTCCCGTTTTATAAATCTGCTCCAAGTCCTTCCGGCTGTAAATCAATTCGCCGCCGGTAGAAAAATCGGGAGCGGAAAGCACCTCGCACAAATCAACCGTATCATCCTTGATATACTGCGCCGTTGCTTCGCACAATTCTGCAAGGTTGAAGCTGCAAATGGAGGATGCCATACCAACCGCAATGCCAAGGTTCGGGTTTGCCAGAATATTAGGGAAGGTGGTCGGCAGAAGCGCCGGCTCCTTCATGCTGCCGTCATAGTTATCAATAAACGAAACCGTGTCCTTGTCAATATCCGCAAAGATTTCCTGACAGATGCTCTCCAGCTTTACCTCGGTATAACGGGAGGCGGCATACGCCATCTCTCTGGAATAGTATTTCCCAAAATTCCCCTCGGAATCCACAAAGGGCACCAAAAGCGCTTCATTATCCTTTGTCAGACGCACCATGGTTTCATAAATCGCACTGTCCCCATGGGGGTTCAGCTTCATGGTCTGCCCTACCACATTGGCAGATTTGGTTCTGTCCCCCTTCAGAAGCCCCATCAGATACATGGTATACAAAAGCTTTCTATGGGAGGGCTTGAAGCCGTCAATCTCAGGAATGGCACGGGAAACAATGACACTCATGGCGTAGGGCATATAATTCAGCTCAAGCGTATCGGTAATGCGCTGCTCCTGTATGAAATTATCGTGATATTCTTTTTTCGTTGTTGTTTTTTTCTTTGCCATACATCCACCTCTTAGCTGAGGTCAATCATATCCAGATATTTATGACCTTCCTCTGCAATGTGTTCCTTTCTGCCGGAAAGATTTTCCCCAAGCAGGAGTTCAAAAATCGCCTGTGTGCGCTCCGCTTCATCGGGCGTAACCAGAATGAGCCTGCGCGTTTCTGGGTTCATGGTGGTTTCCCACATCATATCTGCGGCATTTTCACCCAAGCCCTTGGAGCGCTTGATTTTTACCTTCCCTTTCAGCTTGGCGGTGATTTTTGCCTTTTCGCTGTCGGTATAGGCGAAATATTTATCCTTGCCGTGGCGGATTTCATATAACGGCGATTCCGCAATATAGACCTTTTTTTCGTAAATCAGCGTCGGTACAAGGCGGTAAAGCATCGTCAAAAGGAGGGTGCGTATCTGGAAGCCGTCCACATCCGCATCGGTGCAGAGGATGACCTTGCTCCAACGAAGCTGCGCCAGATCAAAGGAATTCAGCCCCTTATCATGCTTGGATTTCACCTCAACGCCACAGCCGAGCACCTTCAATAGGTCAATGATGATGTCGCTATTGAAAATCTTATTATAATCTGCCTTCAAGCAGTTCAAAATCTTTCCTCGGATTGGCATAATCGCCTGAAAATCCGCATCTCTGCCCTGCTTACAGGAGCCAAGCGCGGAATCGCCCTCCACGATATAGATTTCTCTGCGGGAGACATCCTTTGTACGGCAGTTTACAAATTTTTCCACGCGGTTATTCATATCCAGACTGCCCGTCAGCTTTTTGCGGATATTCACACGGGTATTTTCCGCCGTTTCACGGCTTCTTTTATTCGCAAGCACCTGTGCCGCAATCTTATCGGCATCCATTTTATTTTCAATGAAATAAATCTCCAGCTGTCGGCGGAAGAACTCCGTCATGGCCTCCTGAATGAATTTATTCGTAATGGATTTTTTCGTCTGGTTTTCGTAGCTTGTTACGGTGGAGAAGGAATTGATGACCAGAATTAGGCTGTCCTCCACATCCGCAAAGGTGATCTTCTTTTCATCCTTTTTATATAAGCTATTGCTTTTCAGATATTTATCAATCGCAAAGACAAAAGCATTGCGCACCGCCTTATCGGGGGAGCCACCGTATTCCAGAAAGCTGGAATTATGGTAATATTCCAGTACATTCACATGATTATTGAAGCAGAATGCCGCTTCAAATTTCAGGCGATATTCGGGCTTATCCTCTCTGTCGCGTCCCTTGGTTTCGGTCTGGAGATACTGCACAGCGGTCAGTCCATTTTCGCCGTTCAGCTCCGCAAGATAATCGCGAATCCCGTTTTCATAGCAATATTGGAAGGTTTCGCCGCTTTTCTCATCATATAATTCAAACAAAAGCCCTGCGTTCACAACCGCCTGCTTTTTCAGCACATCCTGAAAATAGGAAAGGGGAATATGAATTTCGGTAAAAACATCTCTATCGGGCCGCCATGTAATCTGCGTGCCGGTGGGGTGCTTTTCCGCCGCCTCCTTCATCAGACCGCCGATATTTTCACCCTTTTCAAAATGCAGCTGATAGCACATGCCGTCGCGGTAAATCACCGCCTCCATAAATTCGGAGGCATACTGCGTTGCACAGGTGCCCAGACCGTTCAGACCCAAGCTGAATTCATAGTTTTCTCCTGTATTATTCTGATATTTGCCGCCTGCGTACAGCTCACAGAACACCAGCTCCCAGTTGAAGCAATCCTCCTTTGGGTTATAATCCACAGGAATCCCCCTGCCATGATCGCGCACGAGAATGGAATCATCCTTGAAACGGGTAATCTCAATCTTTTTGCCGTAGCCTTCTCGCGCCTCATCAATGGAATTGGAAAGGATTTCAAAAAAGGCATGCTCGCACCCATCCAGACCGTCCGAGCCAAAGATAACCCCCGGGCGCAGGCGGACGCGTTCCGCCCCCTTCAGGGAAGTGATGCTTTCATTATTATAATTGGAATCTTGCTTTTTCATGGTGCCACCTCTCGTTCTCTGCCGAAATCTGCATGCAAATAAATGCACAGTTACGGCACTATTTTTTACTTTACAGGACGAAACATCCCCTGTCAAGCGAACAGGCAGAATTTTCTTTATCGTGTGCCTTCCTAAGACGAAATCAGGCGTTTGGCTTATTTCACAATTTTACTTCTTCAATTTCTTGAAAACGCGTGAAAATCGTGTTAAAATATCCATTTAGAAATTCAATCAATCTACACAAAAGAGGTTTTGCAAACATGAAAAAATTACGAGAAATTCGTACAAAAATAGATGCGTATATACAAACGCATAAGCCTGCCGCCTTCATCATGTGGCTGCTGGTGCTGCTGTTTCCCCTCTGGCTGAGCCTGAGCGGCAACGCCATTTCCTTTCTTTCCGGGGAGGACGGCGCGGCGGTGTTGCTGCGCACGCTTTTAACGGAAAATTACGGGGCGTTCCTGTTAGGGATGCTTCTGATTTATCTTTTCTTCGGGGCGATGGTCTGCCTCTGGAAACACGTTCCCCTGGCAGCACTTTTGACAGGCTTAATATTTACGATTATGCCGACGGTTGATTTCCTGAAAACAGAAATCCTCAAGGAGCATTTTCTTCCTTGGGATATGCTGCTGGCAAAAAATGCAGACAGCTTCACCACATTTCTTTCTGCGCTGAAAATCCCCACACCGTTATGGTGGCTCTGGGGCGGCACAGTGGCATATCTTACGGTGCTTGCGATTCTGCGTCCGACACTTCCAATCGCATGGAAAAAACGCGTGCTTGGTGCGCCGATTCTATTGGGGTGTCTGTATCTTTGCACCATGAACGGCACCGTACGAGCCGATTACAGCCTGTTGGGGCTTTCCTCCGAGGCACCGACCGACCAGACAAAAAACTACACCGAAAACGGCTTTCTGACCGCTTTTGTGCTAAACCTTTCTTCCTTAAACATGGGTGACCCGGATAATTACAGTGAGAGATATCTGGAAAAGGCATTTGCACAATATCAACCGGACGAAGCTAGCGGCGCAGATTTTCAGAATCCCGATGTCATTGTGATTCTTTCGGAATCCTTCTGGGACCCTACCACGCTGAAAAACGTGAGCTTTACAGAGGACCCGATTCCCAATTACCGCAGGATTCTTGCGGAAAACCACGGCGGCAGCATGGTTTCCTGCACCTTCGGCGGCGGCACGGTGCGTCCCGAATTTGAGATTCTGACCGGCATGACTACAAGTATGCTGCCCTCCGGCAATGTGCCGTATCAGCAGTATGTATTCAACAATATTTATTCCTATGCACGCGAATTTAAGAATCAGGGCTATGATACCATTGGGATTCATACCTATCAGAAGGAATTTTATGAACGTGACCGCGCCTATCCCCTGCTTGGCTTTGATGAAATGCTGGGGGAATATGATTTACACGCAGAGCAGCATTTCAACAGCGGTCCCTTCCTGACAGATGAAAGCCTTGTGGAGGAAATCATGTATCAGCTGGAGCAGCCGCATGAAAAAGGCGTTTTCATTCAGGGCATTACCATGGAAAACCATGGGCTGTATCTGAATAAATTTGACCCCTCCGAATGGAATATTGATTTTACCTCCGATACGCTTTCGGAGGAGGAAAGCAACCTGCTGCACAATTACTGCAAGGGCGTTTCCGATTCGGATGCACAGCTTGGCAGATTGTATGAGTACGTGATGAACAGAGAAAAGCCGACCGTTGTGCTTTGGTATGGCGACCACCTGCCGACGCTGGGGAACGATTTCGGTGTTTATGCCTCCACCGGCACAATCACCTCCACCACTGCCGCAAACTGGACAGAGGAAGAGAAATATCAGATGTTCTCCACGCCCTATGTTGTATTCAGCAATTACGATACAGGGCACGAATACCGCGCAGACGGCACACCCGTTTCGCCGTATCTGCTGACAGCACTGATGTATGATTACATCGGCGCACCGGAAACACTGCGGAGCAATTTCCTTCTGGATTTATATGCGCATTGCCCTGTCATCAGCCCGTATTACAATCTTTATTCCGAGGGCTGTGATGAGGAAACGAGAAACAAATATATCAAGCTGCATGAGCTGCTGACGTATGATGATTTGATGGGAGAACAATATCTGACGAAAAAACTTTTACCACAGGAGCAAAAGCAGGAATAAAAACAGAAAATTAAGAACCTTCTGATTAAACACAAAATCGGAAGGCTCTTTTTCTTTTGAACCCTGTTTTTGGCAAAAAACTCTTGACTCTGCAGTAGTTGTAGCGTTTAATGTAAACATATAAATTTTATGTATTTTTACAAAAGCATATACCATGTACAAAAGATTTTTTAAAGCAACGAAAGGAGTTCCCTATGGAAAGAAACCTTACCACCGGCAATGTCGGTAAAAATATACTCATATTCTCCCTGCCCTATCTGCTTTCTTATTTCTTACAGACGCTTTACGGCATGGCAGATTTATTCATCATCGGGCAATTTGACGGGGTTGCTAGCACAACCGCCGTTTCCATCGGCTCGCAGGTGATGCACATGCTGACCGTTATGCTCATAGGGCTTGCGATGGGGACAACCGTCAGCATTGCGCGCGCAGTGGGCGGCAGAAACCATAAGCAGGTTTCAGAAAACGTCGGCAACACTGTGACGCTCTTTTTTGGGCTTTCCATTGTGCTGACGGTCGTGCTGCTGCTTCTGGTGCGCCCGATTGTCGGTGTAATGTCCACCCCTGCGGAGGCGGTAGACGGCACAGTTGCATATCTGACCATTTGCTTTCTGGGGATTCCCTTTATTACGGCATATAACATCATCAGCTCCATTTTCCGTGGCATGGGTGACAGCAAAAGCCCGATGTATTTCATTGCGATTGCATGTGCGGCAAATATCATGCTGGATTATCTTTTCATTGGCGCGCTTGGCTTCGGCCCTGCCGGTGCGGCACTCGGCACAACCCTCGCGCAGACCATCAGCGTGGCGGTTTCTCTGTTTATGATTCTGAGGCGGAAAAGCATTTCTCTTTCCAAAGGGGATTTTCATCCGCGCCGCTCTGTTGTGGGGCAGATTTTGCAGATTGGTGTACCTGTTGCTTTGCAGGACGGGCTAATTCAGATTGCGTTTATCGTGATTACGATTATTGCAAACCGCAGAGGGCTGAACGATGCTGCGGCAGTCGGGATTGTAGAAAAAATCATCGGGTTTGTGTTCCTTGTCCCCTCTTCCATGCTTTCCACCGTTTCGGCACTGGGGGCGCAGAACATCGGGGCAGGCAAGCCGGAACGCGCTGTACAGACCCTACGCTATGCCATCTGCATTACCGTTGGCTTCGGGCTTTGCGTCTGCATCGGGGTACAGCTCTGCGCGGAACAGCTTGTCGCACTCTTTACCGACCGACAGGCGGCAGGCGGCGCAGAGGTCATTCGCTTCGGCGGACAATACCTGCGCAGCTATATCCTCGACTGCGTTTTTGCAGGGATTCATTTTAGCTTCAGCGGCTATTTCTGCGCCTGCGGCAAGTCGGTTCTTTCCTTCCTGCACAACATCAGTTCGGTTTTGCTTGTGCGTGTACCGGGGTCCTATCTTGCTTCCATGCTCTTCCCCGATACGCTGTTCCCGATGGGGCTGGCTTCGGCAGGCGGTTCTCTGCTTTCCGTAATGCTCTGCATCCTTTTCTATCTGAAATTTTGCCGAGGGAAAAATCCGGCAGCAGAGAGCGCATGAGGTTCATGGAAATTCTATGAAAAATTTCTGATGGAGATTTCCATTCCTGTCAGATGAATTTCCGAATAAACAACAAAAACGCCGTATCAGAGAACAATCTTCTCTCACGGCGTTTTTTATTTATGCGTATCAAAAAATTTTACACCAATGCCGAGACTGCGGCAAAAAATGCTTCTACCTCCGCCATTTCGGGGAAGGTTGCCATATAGAACTGATTGCCCATGGCAACACTCAGCGCATCCGGCAGGCGACCGGACATACGGACAGCATCCCCATAGTGCGAGAGGATTTCTTCGTGGCTGAGCTGATACTGCTTGCCATCCCTTCTGCCGACATAGGCGCAGAACGCATGCGCTCCCTCCGACTTTGTGGAGCGGTCGAAGGCAATCATATCCGCCCAGATTTTATAGACATCCGTACTGTTTGCATAGTCCATCATATCGGGACCAAAGCCGCCGCAGGGACGCATATTGACCTCAAGCGCCATAATTTCGCCCCTCCTGCCTAATCCCTTCTGGTCCTGACGCAGACGGAAAAATTCAAAATGCACAAAGCGGCTTTTCACGCCAAAGGCTTTCACCGTGGCGCGCCCTGCCCGTTTGGTGTCCTCAGGCAAATCCTTCACGATATAGAATTTGCAGTCATCGCTTTGGTTGACCATATCCATGATGGAGCCGGGGGTTACGTTGCCCGTTTCAAAAAGAATATTCCCCTTGGAATCAATAATGGCATCATAGGAGCAGACCTCACCATTGACAAACTCCTCCATGATATAGACAACCCCTTCGTGACGCTGCTTATAGAACGCCGCAAGCTCCTCGTCATTCGTAATCTTGAAATTATGGGAGGCACCCACGCCGTTATCCGGCTTTGCCACAACGGGATAGCCGGCCTCGGCAACAAAGCGGCGGCAGCCCTCCATGCTTTCCACAAGGGTATAGCGCGCGACTGCAAGCCCTGCCTCTCTGTATGCTTCCTTCATTTTGGATTTATATTTCATCCGCGGCATATCCTGCACCTGAAAGCCTGTGGTGATATTGAAATCCGTCCGCAGCTTAGCATCCTGCTCCAGCCAGTATTCGTTATTGCTTTCCAGCCAGTCAATCCGCCCGTATTTGAAGGCAAAAAAGGCAACCGCACGATAGACCTCATCATAATTTTCCAGACTGCCAACCTTGTAATATTCGTGCAGGCTGTTTTTCACATTCTCATCCAGCTGCTCATACGGTTCATCGCCAATGCCCAGTACGCGCATGCCGTTTTCCTTCAGCTCTTTACAGAATTTCCAATAATTTGTTGGGAAATTCGGGGAAAGAAATACAAAATTTTTCATAGAACATCCCTCCTGTTATCTTTTGTTCGGATTGCGCCTTATTCAAACAGCGTTTTCATAAAAAACGGAATCTGCTTTTCCCAGCTTGCTTCGCAGTGTGTTCCCCGCGGAACAATACGACTATTGAGCAGAACACGCTTTTCTATCAGCAATGCACTGACTTCCGCAAAGAGACTGCGGCTGTGCGGATGATCGGCAAATTCCAGTGCGCCGTAATCCATATAAAGCACAGTATTTCGTTTCACTCTGGCATGCCGAATCATCGCCTTGACCTTTTCCGCATCAATCCAGAGTGAAGGCGAAAGTGCCGCGCCGCGCGAAAAGACCTCCGGATACGCCAGAAGCCCATAAAGTGTCATCAGTCCTCCCATAGAGGAGCCTGCCAGAAAGGTATGCCTGCGGTCTGCCTTGGTGCGGTACTGGGTATCTACTGTCCGCTTGAGAACTTGGACAATCCAATCCATAGTGATATCCCCGTTGCCTATAATTCCGCCCGTTTCCTCTGTGGTAAACGAAAAAGGGGCATATTCCTTTAGTCTGCCATAATCAGGCGCGCGGCTCGATTCCAGCGCAACCACCATCAGCTTTCTGCCGCTTTTCTGCAAATACTGCTCCATCCCCCAGCTTTTGCCGTAGGTAGCATCTTCATCATAAAAAACATTATGCCCATCAAACATGTATAAAACAGGATACTGTCGCTTGGGCTTCTCGTAATATTCATCGGGCAGGTAGATATAAACCCTCCGCCGCTCCATGCCATGCTCCCCGGGTGCCCAAACGGGAAATCGCTCAATCATACACCTCACTCCTATCTTTTCTGAGTATAGCACAGGTCTCCCTATTTTTCACGCAAAATCAACGGCTTTCTTGCAAAAACAGAAAATCTATCATAATTTATCTATAGAATTTCCGAATTATTTTCTAGGACAAAAACTAATATATCGAAATAATTTATTGTTTTCTATAGAAAAATTTTTATTGTATTTTTTAAAAAACCTTGTAGATTCAAATAAAACATGATTTTTCATCATTTTGTCATATATTCAATTTTTTTATCGTTTTCTCTTGACAGACGGCACTATGATTGATATATTCTATAAATATAAAACATCGTGCAAAGCACTTGTTTTTGTATGATAAACAAATCCAGATAGAAGGAGTGAGAACTTTGATCACTTATAACGACAAAACCAATCTTTTGGAACTCAGACGCTATAAATACAGCCTTCAGGATATTCCTGAGCCCAACCTGTATCGTGATAACTACAGCTATGACGAAGTGCCGAAGGTTACGTTCAACTACCGTCAGGTACCCATGAATGTGCCTGAGGAAATCTGGCTGACAGATACCACCTTCCGTGACGGACAGCAGTCTCGCGCTCCCTATACGGCAAAGCAGATCGCAACGCTGTATGATATGCTGCACCGCTTAGGCGGCCCCAAGGGCAAAATCAGACAGTGCGAATTTTTCCTGTATAGCGAAAATGACCGCAGGGCGATCGAAGCATGCCGCGAGCTGGGCTATGAATTCCCCGAAATCACAGGATGGATTCGTGCCACAAAGGAGGACTTTAAGCTGGTCAAGGAAATGGGGATGCCCGAATGTGGGATTCTGGTTTCCTGCTCCGACTATCATATTTTCAATAAGCTGCACAAAACCAGAAAGCAGGCAATCGACGGCTATCTGGAAATTGTAGAGGCTGCTCTGGATATGGGCATTACCCCTCGCTGTCATTTTGAGGATGTCACAAGAGCCGATTTCTATGGCTGCGTGGTTCCCTTTGCAACGGAGCTGAAAAAGCTGATGGATAAATATCAGCTGCCCGTAAAAATCCGCTTCTGTGATACGATGGGCTACGGCGTGCCTTACCCCGGTGCTACCCTGCCCCGTTCTGTCGGCGGTATCATTTATGGTGTAAACCACTTTGCGCAGATCCCTTCCGAATTACTGGAATGGCATGGGCATAACGATTTCTATAAGGCGGTTGTCAATTCCACAACGGCATGGCTGTATGGCTGTTCCTCCGTAAACTGCTCTCTCTTGGGCATCGGGGAACGCACAGGCAACACCCCTCTCGAAGCAATGGTAATGGAATATGCTTCCTTGAGAGGAACATTAGATGGCATGGACCCTACCGTGATTACGGAAATCGCAGAATTTTATGAAAAAGAGCTTGGCTATAAAATCCCCCCTCGCACCCCCTTCGTCGGGCGTGACTTTAATGTAACCAGAGCCGGTATTCACGCAGACGGCGTTGCGAAGGATGAGGAAATTTATAACATCTTCAATACAGCAAAGCTGCTGAACCGCCCCCTCAGCGTAGAGGTCAACAAAAACTCCGGTCTTGCCGGCGTTGCATACTGGCTGAACCAGACATTGCATCTGGAGGGCGAAAGCAAAATCAGCAAGAATGACCCTCGCACCGCTATCCTCAAGGAATGGGTAGATAAGCAGTACAGCGACGGGCGTATGACCTTCATCAGTGAGGAAGAGATGGAGGCAGCCACATGCGCGCTTCTGCCGGAGCTGGCAAAGCAGGCAGGGCTTCTGTAAAAAGGATTTGTTAAAAAAATAGAATTTCATCAAACAGTTTTCTTAGGAGGAAGAGAATATGGGAATGAATATTACCGAAAAACTGATTAAAAACCATCTGGTATCCGGTGAAATGGTGGCAGGGAAGGAAATCGCCATCAAAATCGACCAGACACTGACACAGGACTCCACAGGCACCATGGCGTATCTGCAGTTTGAAGCCATTGGGATTCCCCGTGTCAAAACAGAGAAATCTGTTGCTTACATCGACCACAACACCCTGCAGACAGGCTTTGAAAACGCAGATGACCATAAATATATTCAGACAGTGACAAGCAAGCATGGGATTTATTTCTCCAAGCCCGGCAACGGCATCTGTCATCAGGTGCATCTGGAGCGCTTCGGCAAGCCCGGCAAAACCCTACTTGGCTCCGACAGCCACACCCCTACAGGCGGCGGCATCGGGATGCTTGCGATTGGCGCAGGCGGTCTGGATGTAGCCGTTGCAATGGGCGGCGGTGCGTATTATCTGGCTATGCCCAAGGTTTGCCGCGTGAACCTGACAGGCAAGCTTTCCCCTTGGGTAACCGCGAAGGACGTTATTCTTGAGGTGTTGCGCCGCCTGTCCGTTAAAGGCGGTGTCGGCAAGGTGATGGAATATGCAGGCGAAGGCGTAAAAACACTTTCCGTTCCCCAGAGAGCAACCATCACAAACATGGGCGCAGAGCTGGGCGCAACCACATCCGTATTCCCTTCTGACGAGGTGACAAAAAGATTCCTTGACGCGCAGGGACGCGGTGAGGATTGGATCGAGCTTTCCGCTGACGCAGATGCGACCTATGATGAGGAAGTAACGATTGCTCTGGATGAAATCGCACCTCTGGTTGCCTGCCCTCATTCCCCCGATAATATCAAGCAGGTAAAGGATGTTGCAGGTCTGAAGGTGGATCAGGTTGCGATTGGCTCCTGCACCAATTCCTCTTATACCGATATGATGACGGTTGCGGCACTCTTAAAGGGCAAATCCGTTCATCCCGATGTCAGTCTGGTTATCGCACCCGGCTCCAAGCAGGTGATGAATATGCTGGCGGCAAACGGCGCACTGGCAGATATTATTTCCGCAGGCGCGCGTATTCTGGAATGTGGCTGCGGCCCCTGCATCGGCATGGGACAGGCTCCTGCAACGAATGCGATTTCCCTGCGTACCATCAACAGAAACTTTGAAGGCAGAAGCGGGACAAAATCCGCACAGGTTTATATCGTCAGCCCCGAAACAGCCGTTGCATCCGCGCTGGCAGGCGTTGTGACAGATCCCCATACACTGGGAGAAGCCCCTCTGGTTTCCATGCCTGAGCATTTCATGGTAAACGATAACCTCATCATTCCTCCTGCACCCGAAGGCGAATGTGTAAAGGTTGTCAGAGGCCCCAATATTCAGCCCTTCCCCAAAAACACAAAGGTACCCAAGGAAATCAAGGGCGGCGCGCTGATTAAGGTAGAGGACAATATCACAACAGACCACATCATGCCCTCCAACGCGAAGCTTCTGCCCTTCCGTTCCAACGTACCCTATCTGGCAGATTACTGCCTGACCCCCTGCGACCCTGAATTCCCCGCAAGAGCAAAGGCGGCAGGCGGCGGCTTTATCATTGCAGGGCAGAACTACGGGCAGGGCTCCAGCCGCGAGCATGCGGCACTGGCTCCCCTGCAGCTTGGCGTAAAGGGTGTTATCGCAAAATCCTTCGCGCGTATCCACATGGCAAACCTGATTAACAACGGTATCCTGCCTCTGGTATTCGTAAACGAATGGGACTATGACAACATCCGCCTTGGGGACGAATTTGTCATCAAATATGCCGCAGACCAGATCAAAGGCGCAGTAGAGGGACAGAACGTAATGGTAACACTGGTGCGTACCGGCGAAGAAATCCCCACAAGACTGAATATTTCCGCAAGACAGTGCGACATTCTGCTCGCAGGCGGTCTGCTGAACTATACAAAGGAGGCAAAATAATATGGCACATAAAGTAACTCTTATCCCCGGGGACGGCAGCGGCCCTGAGGTTGTTGCAGCAGCGAAGCGCGTTGTAGAGGCAACCGGCGTTGCCATTGAATGGGATGAAATGGAAGCAGGCGCAGCCATGATTGAAAAATACGGCACGCCCCTGCCCGACCATGTCATTGATTCCATCCGCAAGAACGGTGTTGCGCTGAAAGGGCCTATTACGACCCCTGTCGGCAAGGGCTTCCGCAGCGTAAACGTAGCACTGCGCAAAACTTTTGACCTTTATGCAAACGTGCGCCCTGCCAAAACCTATCCCGGCGTAATCACAAGATATGATCATATTGACCTTGTTATCGTGCGCGAAAATACAGAAGACCTGTATGCAGGGATTGAACACATGGTTGGCGAGGATGCGGCGGAAAGCATCAAGCTGATTACCAGAAAGGGCTGCGAGCGCATCTGCCGTTACGCCTTTGAATATGCCGTAAGAGAAGGAAGAAAAAAAGTAACAGCCGTACATAAGGCAAACATCATGAAATGCACAGACGGTCTGTTTCTGGATGTTGCAAGAGAGATTGCAAAGGAATATCCGCAAATCGAATTTACAGACAGCATTGTCGATGCCATGTGTATGCGTCTGGTGATGCACCCTGAGGAATATGATGTTCTGGTCTGCCCCAACCTTTACGGCGATATCGTTTCCGACTTGTGTGCAGGTCTGGTTGGCGGTCTTGGTCTGACCCCTAGCGCAAATATCGGTAAGGACGGTGCAATTTTCGAGCCTATTCATGGCTCTGCTCCCGATATTGCAGGACAGCACAAAATCAACCCGACTGCCTGCATCCTTTCCGCTTCCCTGATGCTGGCACATTTGGGCGAGGCAAAAGCGGCAGCGGCAATCGAAAAAGCCGTAACCGATGTCATTTCCGAAGGGAAAACACTGACGCAGGATATGGGCGGCACCGCAAGCACAGAGGAATTTGCGGACGCGGTCATTGCAAAGCTGTAAGCCTACAGCTTTATCAGACAAAAAAATTGACATCCCGTCTTTACGATGGGATGTCTTTTTTCAACCGAAAAATCCTTCAACTCAAAAAAGGAGCGGCAAAAACCGCTCCTCTTTTATTTCAATTTTTCTTATCTGTACTGATGCAGAACATGGTCTACGATACCAACGATTTCGCCGTTTTCTTTATAAACACGGGGAACACGCTTTGTCAATACGCAGGGCAGTTCATAGTTGATTGTGCCAAGGATTGCAGCCATATCATCGAATGTGAAGTGCTTATCACCGTCTGTACCAACAACGATAACTTCATCCCCCATTTTTGCTTCGGGAATATCTGTAACGTCAATCATCAGCTGATCCATGCAGACACGACCAACAACGGGTGCATATTTACCATGAACAATCATTTTCGCCTTGTTGGACAATGCTCTGTTGTAACCATCTGCATAGCCAATAGGGATGGTAGCAATTCTTCTGTCTGTTTCCGCTGTATAGGTTCTGCCGTAGGAAAGCTGAGAGCCTGCGGGAACATGCTTTACCAGACCGATTGTGGATTTTACTGTCATCAAAGGCTTCAAATCAATCATGCCTTCGCATTCGCTAGAGGGCAGCATACCGTATGTAATGATACCGGAACGGCACATATCAATATGTCTTTCGGGATAAGCGATTGTGGTTGCGCTGTTTGCACAGTGGCGGAGACCAACATGTACGCCTGCATCCTGCAAAGCTGTTACCATTTTATCGAAGCGAGCAAACTGCATTCTTGTGAAATCGGGGTTATCACCTGTGTAGGAGTCAGCAACTGCATGGTGTGTAAAGATACCTGTAATCTTTACGTTGGGCATTTTGCTTACTTCAATGATATCCTTCAGGGACTGATCGAAGTCTGCATCATCTGTCTGGAAACCAACACGAGTCATACCTGTATCCAGTTTAATATGACCTTCTACAACAACATTTGCTGCTGCCGCTGCTTCCTGCAGGCTTCTTGCATGTTCAATCCCAACAATTGCGTTTGTGATGCTCTGCTGGCAAAGAATTTCTACGCAGCTTGCGGGTGTATAGCCCAGAACCAGAATGGGTTTTGTGATGCCTTCGTTTCTCAGGCTCATACCTTCTTCGATGTTGGAAACGCCGAACCAGTCGAAGCCGCCTGCCTGCAGCTTGCGTGCTACAAAGCCGTCACCATGACCATACGCATCCGCCTTTACAATACCCATAACCTTATGCTCGGGTTCCATTTTGGATTTGATGCTCTTGATGTTGTAATCCAGTGCATCCAAGTCAATTTCTGCCCATGTTCTTTTGATAAAATCCATAACTTTCCGCTTCCTTTCCAAGAAAAATGGTGATATTTCTCAGTATTTTTTTCATTGCCAACGAGAATGTACTGCGATTTTCCCTGATTTCTTGGCAATTATTTAACACTTGTACTAAATATAGCACAATGTTTTTCTCTTGGCAATATCTGCCGAAAAATATTTCATCAATATCTCGAAAAAATACAATATACACAAATCTTGTCATGCAAGGTACAAATGTGTGTACAATTCATACGCATCTTTGATTGCTGTGCCACCATCGCCGATTTCATTTGCATCCCCCACAACGGCATAGCTCATCCGCTCATCCATCAGCCACATGGTCAGCTCCGTATCCACAACAGGCTCGCCGCCGCCTGCCCAGATAACTGTATCCGCGGAAACAAACAGCGTCATTTCGCCGATTTTGACATACAGCTTGCTGCCATCCATCAGCGTTGCGGTGGTAGTTGTCAAAAAGCTGACATTCTTTTTCTTCAATTCATTTAACAGCGGACGCGCCATTGCGCCCATGTCCATGCCCATTTTTTCCTTCTGCTCGATAATCTTAATCCCGAATTCCGCTGCGCCCTCCGGCAGACGCTGCGCCAGAAATGCTGCCGTTTCCAAACCAACTGCGCCGCCGCCCAGAATTGCCACAGTTCCTTGAAGCATTTCCGCAATTTTTTCTTCCGGCATCTGCAAGATTTCCTGCGCCGTAAAATATTTTTCATCAGACAAGCCTTCAATTGGCTGCTTTTCGGGTTGACTGCCTGTTGCCACAACTGTAAAATACGGTTTTCTTTCTTTAATAAAATCAAGCGTTGCTTCTGTTTCTGTCAAAACGGTAACGCCTAGCTCCGCAAGGGTTGCTTTCATGTAGGCAATATAATCCAGCAGACCCTCCTTTTTCGGAGGTAATGCTGCCAGCCGCAGCTGACCGCCAAGCTCCTTTTCCCTGCACAGCAGTGTTGTGACAAAGCCGCGCTCTGCGGATTTTTTCGCCGCTTCCATGCCGGCAGGACCGCCGCCGATGACGATACATTCCTTTCTGGTTGCAATCTTTCTTCTCTGATGCTCAAAGGCTTCATTCCCTGCTTCGGGGTTGAAGGCGCAGAAAAGCTCCTTCCCCTTCAGCACTGCCGCAATACACTTATTGCAGCTCTGGCAGGGCAGATAGGGCTTGCCTGCCTGCAAGCGATTGGCAAATGCCGCATCTGCCAGAAATGCCCTTGCCGTACCGCAGAAATCACAGAGACCCTGCGACAAAATCCGTTCCGCCGTTTCCGCATCATGAATCCGATTGCAAGCAATCACAGGCACAGAAAGATATTTCTTCAAAGCGCCTGCAAACGGCGCATATCCCCCCTTGGAAACATGATAGGAAATCTGCTCCACCGGAGATTCATGCCAGCCGCCCGTTACCGTCACACCATCAATCGTCCCTGCATCCTCTGCCTTTTTGCAGAAACGCAGCGTATCTGTCAGCTCATAGCCGCCCTCTACCATCTGCGCCGCAGAAACCTTTACCAGTATTGGGAAATCCCCTACTGCCGCACGCACTGCCGCCAGAACCTCCAATGGATAGGTCATGCCGTTTTCTGTCTGATAGCCATATACATCCGTTCTCTGATTTGTCAACGGAGAGAAAAATTCCGAAAGCAGATACCCTGCCGATGCGCTCACCTCTACGATATCCGCGCCGATTTCCTTGCACAATGCCGCCGCATTGGCAAACGCCGCCTTTGTTTTGGCTAATTCCTCTGCCGTCATTTCCTGCGGCTCTGCCCTGAAAATAGGCGAAGCCACCGCAGAAGGCGCAAGCAAGGGCTTTTCGCCGTGGTTCTTCGCGCTTTCGTTTCGTCCGCAGTGGAACAGCTGCACAATCAGCCTGCAATCGTGCGCGTGGACGCGTTCCGCAAGTGTCCGCAGGCTTTCCTTCTCTACCGTTTCCGCGTCATACATTCCCTTAAGTGCCCCTGCTTCATTCACAGCAAGCAACACCGTCACTGCCGCCGCGCCGCCCTTTGCCCGCTCCTCATAGAAGGCATAGTCACGCTCTGTCAGCGCATTGCCTGTCGCAAAGCCTGTGTGCATGGCAAGCATAATCCAACGATTTTTCAATTCCAACTCTCTCAGCCTAAATGGCGTAAAAACCATGTAAATCCCTCCGTTTCTCCTCCGCTTCTGCTGTTAGCATATCATATCTGCCTGCCTTTTTCCAGAGAAATACAGACAGAACCCTCAAACGAAATTTTCTTTCAAAAAGTCACTTCCTTTTTATTGTAGCGTGTTCCTTTATCTGATAGAATAGATAGAATGGGCAGGTGATACTATGAAATACATAAAGCTGGTTGCCTCTGATCTGGATGGCACCCTTCTCGATAAAAATAAGGAAATTACCCCTCGCTTATATCATGCGTTGGAACAGATGAACGAACAGGGCATTTATTTTGTGCCTGCCACAGGCAGACCCTTCAGCACAGTGCCACAGGCAATCAAGGCACTGCCCTTTCTGCGCTATGTTATCACCAGCAACGGCGCGGCGATTTATGACGCAGTGGAAAAAAAAGCCATCATTGAAAATAATCTTTCGCCCAATGCAGTCGATGCAGTGATTCCCATTGCCAAGCGTCTGCCTGTCATCACGGAATATTTTATCCATGGCAAGGCGTATATTGCGAAAAGCGTCTATGAAAATCTTTCCCCCTACGGGCTGACGGAAAGCCATGTGCGCTATATTCTGAACAGCCGCACCCCTGTAGAAAATTTCTGGGAGAAAATGCAGAAAAGCCATGCCATTTTGGAAAATATCAATCTGATTTTTCGGGATATGGACTTGCGAAAGCAGGTCTGGGCGGAGCTGCGGGCACTCGGTCTTTGCTCCGTTACCGCATCTACACCGGAAAATATTGAAATCACCTCTCCCCTTGCCACCAAGGCGAAGGCATTGGAAACGCTTTGTGCCCTGCTTGGCATCGAAGCGGAGCATGTGCTTGCCATGGGAGACAGCGATAACGATTTGCCCATGCTGGAATTTGCGGGCATTGGCGTTGCCATGGCAAACGGCGAGGCACACATCAAGGCTGCGGCGGATATGATTGCGGAGGACTGCAATCACTTTGGCGCGGCAAAAATTCTGGAACAATTACTAAAGGAAAGAGCATAAGGAGAACGATACATGAGTATTTTAAATGTAGTAAAGCTCAGCCACGGCTTTGGTGACAGAGCCATCTTCACAGACGTATCCTTCCGCCTTCTGAAGGGGGAGCACGTCGGCTTTGTTGGGGCAAATGGCGAAGGGAAATCCACATTTATGAATATTATCACAGGAAAGCTGATGCCTGATGAGGGCAAAATCGAATGGAGCAAAAATGTCCGTGTGGGCTATTTAGATCAGCATACCGTTCTGGAACAGGGACAGACCATCCGAGACGTTCTGCAATCTGCCTTCGGCTATCTTTTTGACCTTGAGGCGCAGATGAACGCCTACTATGCCGAAATGGCGGAGGCTGACGCAGAGCGCATGGAATTTCTGATGGAGGAAACGGGTAGTATACAGGAAACTCTGGAGCATCATGATTTTTATATCATTGATTCCAAGGTGGACGAAATCGGACGTGCCCTCGGTCTTGCGGATATCGGCATGGACAGAGATGTCACAGAGCTTTCGGGCGGACAGAGAACCAAGGTTTTAATGGGTAAGCTGCTTCTGGAAAAACCGGATATTCTTCTTCTGGATGAGCCGACCAACTATCTGGACGAAAATCATATCGAATGGCTGAAACGCTATCTGATTGAATACGAAAACGCCTTCATCCTTATTTCGCATGATATTCCCTTCCTTAACAGCGTGGTCAATCTGATTTACCATGTAGAAAATGCAGAGCTGACACGCTATGTCGGGGATTATGATAAATTCCAGGAGGTCTATGCCATGAAAAAGGCGCAGCTTGAGGCGGCATACCGTAAGCAGCAGCAGGAAATCGATGACCTAAAGGACTTCGTTGCCCGCAATAAAGCGCGTGTTTCCACAAGAAATATGGCAATGTCCCGTCAGAAAAAGCTGGATAAAATGGATGTTATCGAATTGGCGAAGGAAAAGCCCAAGCCGGAATTCAGCTTCAAAGAGGCGCGTGCCGCAGGCAGATACATTTTCCAGACAGAGGATTTGGTGATTGGATATGATAAACCCCTTTCCAGACCTCTCACCCTTTCCATGGAACGCGGACAGAAAATTGCGCTTGTAGGTGCAAACGGGATTGGGAAAACCACTCTGCTGAAAAGCATCCTCGGCGAAATCCCACCTCTCAGCGGCAAAACGGAACTGGGGGATTATCTTTATACCGGCTATTTTGAGCAGGAAAAGAAATACACCGAAAATGTCACCTGTATTGATGAAATCTGGAAGGAATTTCCTTCGTTTACGCAATATGAGGTGCGTTCCGCTCTGGCAAAATGTGGCCTGACCACAAAGCATATCGAAAGCATGGTGAAGGTACTCAGCGGCGGCGAGCAGGCAAAGGTTCGCCTTTGCAAGCTCATCAACAACGAAACCAATGTTCTTCTGCTGGATGAGCCAACCAACCATTTGGATGTGGATGCAAAGGAAGAATTAAAGCGTGCTTTGCAGGCATATAAGGGCAGTATCCTGCTCATCTGCCACGAACCGGAATTTTATCAGGATGTGGTGACTGAGGTATGGAACTGCGAGGATTGGACGACAATCCGGCTATAAATAAGAGAGAATAAAAGATAATGAGAGATAATGGAGGAAAAGGAATGAATTATGATGTCATTATTATCGGCGCAGGTCCCGGTGGTATCTTTGCTGCTTATGAACTGATGCAGCAAAAGCCCACGATGAGGGTTGCTGTTTTCGAGGCAGGTCATGCGCTCGATAAACGCCACTGTCCCATTGATGGGGATAAAATCAAAAGCTGTATCAGCTGTAAAAGCTGCAGCATCATGAGCGGCTTTGGCGGTGCAGGTGCTTTTTCCGATGGGAAATATAACATCACCAACGATTTCGGCGGTACTTTATATGAATATATCGGCAAAAAACGCGCTCTGGATTTAATGCAGTATGTTGACACCATCAATATGCGTTATGGCGGTGCAGGCACAAAGCTGTACTCCACCGCCGGCACAAAGTTCAAAAAGCTTTGTATCCAGAATGACCTGCACCTTCTGGACGCATCTGTGCGTCATTTGGGTACGGATATAAATTATATTGTTCTGGAAAATCTTTATGCACATCTGAAGGATAAGGTAGATTTCTTCTTCGATACACCCGTCAATTCCGTCACCATTCTGGAAAATGGCTATGCGGTAAATTGTGCAGAGGAAAGCTTTTCCTGCGAAAAATGTATCATTTCCGTTGGACGCAGCGGCAGTAAGTGGATGGAACGCATTTGTAATGAACTGGAAATCCCCACAAAATCCAACCGCGTTGACCTTGGTGTGCGCGTGGAACTGCCCGCGGAGGTTTTTTCTCATCTGACCGATGAGCTTTACGAAAGTAAAATCGTATACCGCACCCAGAAATACGGAGATAAGGTGCGTACCTTCTGCATGAACCCCAAGGGTGCTGTTGTAAATGAAAACACAAACGGCATTATCACTGTAAACGGGCATAGCTATGAAGACCCTGTCCTGCAAACAGGCAACACAAACTTTGCTTTGTTGGTTGCCAAGCATTTTTCTGAGCCATTCAAGGATTCCAACGGCTATGGCGAATCCATTGCCCGCCTGAGCAATATGCTGGGCGGCGGTGTAATTGTGCAGCGCTTCGGCGATTTGATTCGTGGACGACGTTCCACACCAAAGCGTATAGAGGAATCCTTCGTTACACCTACATTGAATGCAACCCCTGGTGATTTGAGTCTTGTTCTGCCCAAACGCCTGTTGGATGGCATTATCGAAATGATTTATGCACTCGATAAGGTTGCGCCCGGCACAGCAAATGATGATACCCTCCTCTATGGTGTAGAAGTAAAATTCTATAATATGGAGGTTGCAGTTAATGAACAGCTTATGAGCCGCTATGATGGGCTGTATATCATCGGCGATGGCAGCGGCATCACCCATTCTCTTTCTCATGCCTCCGCAAGCGGCGTGCATGTTGCAAGAAATATAGCAGCAAACTAAACAAATCACAATAAAAAAGAAGAAGAAATCCACTTTAATTTAATAAGGAAGGATTTCTTCTTTTTATGCCGATTTTTCTTTAAAAACAGCAAAAAATAGAACCGCATTTGCGATTCTATCTGAATTGGATTCCGGCGACCATCTACTCTCCCAGGCAGCTGCCCACCAAGTACCATCGACCGCCTAGGTCTTAACCGTCGTGTTCGGAATGGGAACGGGTGTGTCCCCTAGGCGCATCATCACCGGAAATCTTTCTTTTATTAAGGTATTACACCTTCAAAACTGAACACAAGTTGCAAATCTTATCAATCTTTTTTGGTCAAGCCCTCGATCTATTAGTATTGGTCAGCTGAACATGTTACCATGCTTACACCTCCAACCTATCAACCTC
>NZ_WQPP01000063.1:0-229 GCF_018785345.1 Clostridium sp. MCC345 | reverse complement strand
AAAAATCCGGGACGGTCAAAGCAAGTACCACTAATGCCATCGTCCGTGAAATGGACAATGTTTGTAAAGCCCTGCCGTGCGGCGAACTCCTCCAACATAGCCTTTTGATTGGAAATGGAATTGCTCTCACGCTGTTGGTCATCATCTTTGCCAAAGTCATCACGGCTCAGTCGTTCGTACAGAGCTGTGATTTTCTCATTTTTTCTCATAACTTGCGCTCCTTTCTTCG
>NZ_WQPP01000062.1:3127-10249 GCF_018785345.1 Clostridium sp. MCC345 | reverse complement strand
GCGTCTGCTCCGTGAGGAAGTCCGCAAAATGTGACTTCTTTTTGGATTTGATGAAAAAGTCCTTGACTTTTCGTCTCTGGCAAGACAGCCAAAAGCATCTTGATTTCCTGCGGTGCAAGACTGGCTCCCTTTGATATTCCCCAGCTTCGGGAGATCATGTCTTATGACGAACTGGAGCTGGATAAGCTGGGGGATGAAAAATCAGCGCTGTTCTTTCTTATCAGCGACACGGACACCACCTACAACTTTTTGGTTGCCCTCGCTTTTTCGCAGATGTTCAACCTTCTGTGTGAACGGGCTGATAACACCTATGGCGGGCGTCTGCCCTACCATGTGCGGGTGCTGTGGGACGAGGCTGCCAACACCGGGCAGGTGCCGGGGCTGGAAAAGATCGTGGCCGTCATTCGTTCCCGGGAGATCAGCCTGACGCTCTTTTATCAGGCTATGAGCCAGTGCAAGGCATTGTACAAAGACCATTCCGAAACCATCATGGGAAACATGGACAGTATCGTGTTCCTCGGAGGCCGGGAGGCTTCCACCCTAAAGGATATTTCGGAAAACTGGCTGGGCAAGGCCACCATCTCTATGCAGACCGAGGGCCGAAGCCGGGGACAGTCTGAAAGTTACAGCCAGAATATGCAGCGGCTTGGCCGGGAACTGATGACCACCAGCGAGATCACCACCATGCCCGGGGATAAATGTATCTTGCAGCTTCGGGGGCTCCCGCCCTTCCTGTCCCCGAAGTATGACTTGAAAAAGCACCCGAATTACAAGTACACAGCCGAATTTGATAAAAAGAAAAACGCCTTCCGCTTGGAAAGCCTGTTCCGCCACCGGCCATTGAGACTAAAGCCGGAGGACGAATACACGGTGTACGAAGTGGACGGCTCCGACACGGACGAAGAAGCTGACCTGTTGAATTTCGATGATCTGGACAGCGACGAGTTTGTGTAACTTCGGGCCATGATGACCCGAAGCGCCGCCGATGTGGGCGGCTTTTTTTGTACCCAAAACCATCAAACAAACAAAATGGAGGAACGTATATGGAATTTTTCAATCAGGCAATCGACATTCTTAAAATTCTGGTCATGGCTCTTGGCGCTGGTCTGGCGGTATGGGGCGTCATCAACCTTCTGGAAGGTTACGGGTCGGATAACCCTGCGGCAAAATCACAGGGCATTAAGCAGTTCATGGCTAATTAAAGGGAACAAAAAGAAAGGAAAAACCAATCCAGACGGTATCAGCGGCAGGCTACAAGAATAAATTGTGATTTCACAAGATTGGTGCTATAATAAGAGAAAAGTTCCTGCCGGGGCAGCCGCCCCGGTGGTATGGATAGAAAGGCAGGAAAACAATATGCACATCAGCTATAAACCACTCTGGCACACACTGTTAGAGCGTGATATGAGAAAAGAAGATTTAAGGCTTGCCGCCGGTATGACAACGAATATGATTGCCAACATGAGCAAAGAGGGAAAGCACATCAGCATGGACACATTAGCCCGTATCTGCGAAACGCTGAATTGTGAGATTACCGATGTGATTGAGTTAGTACCAGACGAGCCTGCTTCCACAGGAGGTAAGGAACATGAGCGAATTGAAACCAAGAATAACGGAAAACGGAATTGATTATATCCTTGTCGGAGATTATTACATCCCGGACTTGAAACTGCCGGAGGAACACCGCCCTATCGGAAAGTACGGACGGATGCACCGGGAATATTTAAGGGAAGTCCACCCAGCCAGATTGAATACATTGATACTGACCGGAGAATTGTGGACATATCTTGCAGACCTGAACGAACAGGCACAGGAACGGTTAGACACCATCATGGAGCAGATGAAAACTGCCGAGGGCGTAACCGAGGAATTGAAGCGTACCCACCAAATGGAATGGGTGCAGCGTTGCAATAACATTCATAACCGGGCAGAAGAAATTGTTTTGCATGAGATGATTTATTCATAACGGGAGCAATTAAATCGGAGGTATATAAGATGATTGAAATTGTATTTGGTGAAAGTGCCTGTGGAAGTTTGAAAATTGCCCAAACTTACGGCAAGGGAAAGTATAGAGGAAGTGCTGTTTCAATATTTATGAGGCATGAAGACGGGAGTGTTCCATCTTCAGATGAAATGAAAAAAGCACAGCTTCAAGCACAGGAACAAGAACGCATTGCTTGGGAGAATGCTATTCCATTGGGAGGCAAGAGCTGTGATGTTTATTGTTTTGATATGGCTCTTAGTGTGGGAGATATTTCTGATAATGGAATTGGCGAACAGCGGAAAAATGTTTTCAAGAAAATGCTGTCTGTCTGCTTTGTAGAGGATTTAGATTATCAGGTTGAAGAAAAAATACAGAAAATTAAAACTACATTGACCTCAGTGATTGAACGATATGTAGCTGGGGAAGAAATTCGCATTTGGTATAGCTATAATCCAGATGAGCTTTGTGGTATGTATTGGCTTATGAAACAACTTCAACCCTTAAACTGCCAGACAACAATTTATTTGGTTAAGTTACCTACATGGGAATATGGAAAAGAAAATACTATGACATCCAAAATAGCATGGGGCGAGGTCTCTCCTGGCGAATGGGGAAACTATATAACTCTACAAGAGAAAGCTAATCCTGTATTTCTTTCAGCTTGTGCTATGAAATGGAATCAACTTCAAAATGAAAATGCACCTTTGCGTGCAATGTTAAATGGTAAATTGCAAAGCGTTTCAGAAGATATATATGATAGTTTCATTCTTCGTGAAATTGCGGAACAGCCAGAGCAATTCAAAATGGCTATTGTCATAGGTAATGTTTTAGGAAAATATCAACTTGGAATTAGTGATGTATGGATTTCCAATCGCATTGATAAAATGCTTGAAGATGGTGTGTTGGAAATTATACAGGACGCACCAAAGGGAGAAACAAATTATCGCCGAATATTAAGAAAACGAATGAAGTAATAACCACAGCACAAACCGCTGCTACATGGAATCCAACAAACCATGCAACAGCGGTTTTCCTTTACCGTTTTTTCCTCTGGTTGATAGGCGTTCCCGTTTTCTTTGATTTTTGGAGAATCCGAATAAGCCAGCGAAATTCTTCATCTGACAGATTTTTATAGTTGATACCGAGCTGCTTGCAGTAAAGCACTGCCAGTTTTTCCAAACGGCTGCCCTTGAAATTTTCGACCGCTTCCAGATTTTCTTTCAGTTCATTGGCAACAGTGGTCTGGGGCGCACTCTCACTATCCTTTTTATGGGTTTCCCGAATATCCCGGATAATCAGGTTTAGGTCATCCAGAACCATGTGGCTGAAATATTCATCATCACTGATATGGGCGGCTTGCAGCACTTTCAAATGTGGGTCATCTTCGCCAGGGCGATACCGTTCTATGATTTCATGTCGGACAGTATCGACAAGGGTGTTGAGGTTTTGAATCTGCATGGTGGCAATCCCATCCACATAAATCTCAATGTCCGCAAGAAACTTGATAAAGTCCTTATGGGTGGCAAGTTCGCAGAGCAGACGGTTGTTGATCCGACCGCTTTTCAGAAGTGCAACCATTTCATCGTTCAAATGCAGCTCCGTCAGTGGCGTGTTGATCTGCTCCCTGTTCTCTGTCCGGCACAGCAGATAATCGACGGAAACCCCATAGAAGTCTGCCAGCGTGATAAGGTTGCCATGATTGATTTCCTTAAAATCTTCTTTTTCATAACTGCCAAGGGCTGATTTAGAAATACCCGTTAGTTTTGATAGTTCTTCCAGATTTAAGCCTTTGTCCTTGCGGAGTTCCCAAAGGCGTTCCTGTATGCTTGTTGCTCCTTTCATGGGCACACGCTCCTTTCCAACGGTTTCATTGCTGCCGCTTATCTGGATTATATCACACTTTCCGTAATCGTGGAAATTTCTGATTTTTACCCTTAATTCCTACTTTGTGGACATACGGCACAGGGCACAAAAATGTTCTATGATACAGGTAGTTCATCGATGGATTATTCCAATCGAATGACCAGCCTGTGTGGGATATGCTTCCCCGGCGATGTAGCGCCATGAATTTTGGCAGGGATATGGAGGAACCCTGACCAAAACGAGCGTACCAAAGGGAGCGATACGCCGCTGTGAGATTCAGGGGAGGAACGACACCGGGGAGAACTGGCGAACTGACACCGAAATGATACCGAAATGATACCGAAACACGACAACCTGATAGGGGGATAGTCTACCCTATCGCTGATACTTCGGGAGATTTTAGGCGGTTCTATGACTGTAATTTTGCCGAAAATCGCCCCGAAACCATACACTAAAACGGGAGGAAGCGCAATATGCCGAGAATGAGCAAAAAGAGGAAGCATGAGCTTTCCTTTTACCTCAATGACCGGGGGCGTGTCACTTACAACGAATTATGCCGGAAATGCCAGCATGGGTGCAGGCAGAGCTTCCGGGCGGTTGTGGTTGACTGCCCCCGTTATTTATCCAAACGAGCAAGGAAAAAGGAGGAAGACACCGAATGAATTTTGAATTTATGACGATAGACACACCATTGCCGCCCTGTATGCCCTTTCCCAGAGCGTTGACAGGATTTCCAGTCAGCAGCACCGCAAAGGTCATGTACTGCCGGATGTTGGACGCTATGCTCTCCAATGGGCAGGAGGACGAGAACGGAATCCTGTTTGTCTGCTTCCCTGTCACAGCCATTGCCGCAGTCCTGTCCCGCAGTCCCATGACGGTCAAGCGTTCTCTGAATGAACTGGAAACCGCCGGACTTATCATGCGGGTGCGTCAGGGCGTTGGAGAACCAAACAGGATTTATGTGCTGATACCGGGAAAGGAGGACGCTGCCCTTGCCTGATACCTCAAAGCTGGAAAAACTCAATCGGGAGTTGGAGAAAAGCGAAAAGAAACTGCGGAAAGCCATCAATGATGAAAAGGCATTGCAGCACCAGTTAAAGCAGCTTACCCGAAAGGAACGGACGCACCGGCTCTGTACTCGTGGCGGTATGCTGGAAAGTTTTCTGCAAGAGCCGGAACGCCTGACAGATGATGATGTCATGCTGTTGTTGAAACTCATTTTTCACAGGCAGGACACGCAGGAACTATTGAAAAAACTGCTGGAACGGGAGAAGCCGGAAACCCCTTAGTTTACTAAGGGCGCAATTATACACCACCCAGAGGTTGGCGCATTGCGTTCTCCGAAGGCTCCTCGCCGGAGGGCTGTGATTTTCCGCAGTCATGGTCTGCTCCAAATCAAACAGGGGACGCTACGCTTCCCCTGCGCTGGCTGCCGCCAGCTACCCTTTTGTGGACTTGCCATCTGGGGACATCTTGCATTGCAAGTTGTTCCCAGCCGACAAGTTTCATAAAATACGCTATCTTTTCGATAGGCAATGAAGTATAATAAAATTACCAATAAATCAAAAATTGGCGAAGGAGTTGATTGATGGACATGATTAGAATACTTCAATTTTTAGTATTGGCTTTTGGTTTAAAAGAATTGTTTAATGCAATGGAATATCACAAACAGAAGAAAAAGAAATGGGTAATTGCCTCTTTATGTATGGGCATTTTTGCCTGTGCTTGTGCAATTATTTCAATAACAGGTATTCTGTAAGTCGGAATTGATAAGGAAAAGGAGGATACACAGATGAAAACAGTAATTCTTTATAATATTATTTCTCTTATCATCATCTTTGTTTTGATTTTTGTCCTAAGAATTGTCAGTAAGAGTGATTTACGTAAAAATCAACAACTTATTATTAAAGTCATTACAACTATTTTAATTGTTTGTGTAATAGCATTTGTGCTTTTTATTGATGCAATAGCAGTTGGCATTATAGGACCTGTTCCAAATTAACAATCCCAGTTTACCATCCGCACATCGGGTCAATTTGCCCCGAACTTTCACAACTAAATACCCGCCGCCCATACAGCGGCACACCAAGCAGGAAATCTGAAAAAGGTCTCCTGCTTTTTTTCTGCCCAAAATGAGGTGGTAAAACGCCACCCCATCCACCAATTACCGAAAGGAGGGACACGAAATGCCCTGTCCACACAACGAAATCACGATTGTGCAGCGCAGCCAGCGACAGTCTGCGGTTGCCGCCGCTGCTTACCAGAGTGGCGAAAAGCTGTTCTGTGAATACGACCAGCAAGTGAAGCACTACCCGGAAAAGCGTGGTATCGTCCACAATGAAATCCTGCTCCCGGCAAATGCCCCGCCGGAGTATGCAGACCGCAATACCCTATGGAACGCCGCCGAAGCTGTGGAAAAACAATGGAACTCCCAGCTTGCAAGGCGGTGGGTGCTTACCATCCCCAGAGAGATACCGCCTGACCAGTACGCTGTCCTTGTCCGGGAGTTTTGCCAGCAGCAGTTTGTTTCCAAAGGCATGATTGCTGATTTTGCCATCCATGACCCCCATCCGCCGGGACACAATCCCCACGCCCATGTCCTGCTCACTATGAGGGCAATGGACGAACATGGGAAATGGCTTCCCAAGAGCCGCAAGGTTTATGACCTTGATGAAAGCGGAGAACGGATAAAACTTCCGTCCGGCAGGTGGAAAAGCCACAAGGAGGATACGGTTGATTGGAACGACCAGAAGTATTGTGAAATCTGGCGGCATGAATGGGAGGTCATCCAGAACCGCTATCTGGAAGCCAATGACCGCCCGGAGCGTGTGGACTTGCGTTCCTATGCCAGACAGGGGCTTGATATAGTCCCCACTGTCCATGAGGGGGCTGCTGTCCAGCAGATGGAAAAGCGTGGTATCCAGACGAATATCGGCAACCTGAACCGGGAAATCAGAGCCGCCAACAGTCTGATGAAGTCCATCCGGCAGCTTATCCAAAACCTCAAAGGCTGGATTACCGAGCTGGGTGAAAAACGGAAAGAGCTGCTTGCGCAAAAAGCGGCGGAGGAAGCAACGCTTCTTCCCAATCTGCTGATGAAGTATATGGAGATACGAAAGGAAGAACGGAAGGACTGGACAAGGGCTGGACAGAACCGGGGGACTTCACAGGACTTAAAGGCAGTCAGCGAAGCCCTATCCTATCTCCGGCAAAAGGGGCTTTCCACTGTGGAGGACTTAGAAGCATTTCTGGAATCTTCCGGGAAATCAGCCGCA
>NZ_WQPP01000062.1:2067-3117 GCF_018785345.1 Clostridium sp. MCC345 | reverse complement strand
AGCAAAGTGATTGACGGGATTCTTGCCAGCCGGACAGACTGCAAGGAATGTAAGCCTGTCTATGAGAAGTACCAGAAGATGTTTTTTAAGAAAACAAAGGAGAAATTCAAACAGGAACACCCGGAGGTTGCCCGGTATGAGAAAGCCGCCGCCTACCTTGCCAAGCACCCGGACGATAAGGACAGTACCCAAAATGAGCTGCAAGAGGAGCAGGAAACGCTTCTCAGCGAAATCGCAGAGCTGAAAGTACAGCTGACCGAGGTGCAGGCTGATTTGAAGAAGCTGCGGGACATCCGCTACTGGGTACGGAAAGCTACACCCGGCACAGAAGAAAGCAAAGAGCCGCCCAAGAAGCAGCCTATCAAGGAAGTCTTGCAGGATAAGGCAGACGAGAAAAAGGCTCAAAGAACCGCCCCGGCACAGGCGAAACACAGACAACAGGATATGGAACTTTAACAGGCACTTGCCATTTTCAATCAGAGAATGTCAGGTGCTTTTCTTATTTTCAAGGAGGGATAGATTTGAATGTATTTGAAGCTGTGAAGCAGTCCGTCACAACAAGACAGGCTGCGGAGCATTATGGAATCCATGTAGGTCGGAACGGGATGGCTTGCTGCCCGTTCCATAATGATAAAACCCCAAGCATGAAGCTGGATCGGCGTTACCACTGCTTCGGCTGCGGTGCGGATGGGGATGTGATTGATTTTGCCGCCGCCCTGTATGGGCTGGCAAAGAAAGAAGCCGCCGTACAACTGGCAAATGACTTTGGGCTTTCCTATGAGGACTGGAAACCGCCGGGAAAGGCAAAAAAGCCCAAGCCCCGGCAGAAATCCCCGGAGGAACAGTTTCAGGAAGCAAAGAACCGCTGCTTCCGTATCCTTGCCGATTATCTCCACCTGCTTCGGGCATGGAGAACGGAATATGCCCCGCACTCCCCAGAGGAAGCCTTTCATCCCCGGTTTGTGGAAGCCTTACAAAAGCAAGCCCATGTGGAATATCTGCTGGATGTGCTGCTGTTCGGGGAGACAGAGGAAAAAGCGGCTTTGATTG
>NZ_WQPP01000062.1:565-2057 GCF_018785345.1 Clostridium sp. MCC345 | reverse complement strand
TACAGCTTGAACAGCGAATGGCAGAGCTTGCAGCCGCAGACGCAGCAAGAACTAAAAAACACCATGAACGCCATGCAGCCGCCCCAGAGCATTGAGGAAATCAAGGCGGGGCTGGAAACCACCGAGAAAGGCGGTGTCCGCCAGAGCATACGGAACTGCCTGACCGTATTCCAGCGTGACCCTCTGCTTTCCGGGGCTATCGCATACAACATCCTGACCGACCGCAAGGACATCATAAAGCCCATCGGTTTTCACAGAGAAAGCACAGCCCTGAACGATACGGATATGAAGTATCTGCTTCTCTATCTGGAAGAAACCTATGGGCTTACCAATGAGAAAAAGATTGATAATGCCATCGGGATTGTGGCGAATGAAAACAAGTACCATCCCATCCGGGACTACCTAAGTGCCCTTGTGTGGGACGGGACAGAACGAATCCGTTTCTGTCTGCGGCACTTTCTGGGGGCTGACGCAGACGATTACACCTATGAAGCGTTGAAGCTGTTCCTGCTGGGTGCAATCTCACGAGCCTTTCAGCCGGGGTGCAAGTTTGAAATCATGCTTTGTCTGGTAGGCGGTCAGGGGGCTGGAAAGTCCACCTTCTTCCGTCTGCTGGCAGTCCGGGACGAGTGGTTCTCCGATGATTTGCGGAAGCTGGACGATGACAATGTGTACCGTAAGCTGCAAGGTCACTGGATTATCGAAATGTCGGAAATGATGGCAACCGCAAACGCCAAGAGCATTGAGGAAATCAAGTCATTTTTAAGCCGGCAGAAAGAGGTTTACAAGATACCCTATGAAACCCACCCAGCAGACCGCCCCCGTCAGTGCGTGTTTGGCGGCACTTCCAATGCCCTTGACTTCCTGCCCCTTGACCGTTCCGGCAACCGCCGCTTTATCCCCGTCATGGTGTACCCGGAGCAAGCCGAGGTTCACATTTTGGAGGACGAAGCCGCTTCCAGAGCCTATATCGAGCAGATGTGGGCAGAAGCGATGGAAATTTACAGAAGCGGCAGGTTCAAGCTGGCTTTCAGCCCTGCCATGCAGCGGTATCTCAAAGAACACCAGCGGGATTTTATGCCGGAGGACACCAAAGCCGGGATGATACAGGCGTATCTTGATAAGTACACCGGGAGCATGGTCTGCTCCAAGCAGCTCTATAAGGAAGCCTTGAACCATGCCTTTGACGAGCCGAAGCAATGGGAAATCCGGGAAATCAACGAGATTATGAACCAGTGCATTTCTGGCTGGCGGTACTTCCCGAACCCAAGAATGTTTTCCGAATATGGCAGACAAAAGGGCTGGGAGCGTGAAAACCCGGCAACGGACTCCGGCAACCCGTCTGAAAAAACGATGGACGGTTTTGTGGAGGTCACAGAACAGATGGAGCTTCCGTTCTGAAAATGGCAGCCCGTTGCACCCCCTGTTGCTATCCCGTTGCCGAGCCGGTTGCCGGGGAAAATCCCGAAACTATCGGCTTTTCTCCCCTATG
>NZ_WQPP01000062.1:0-365 GCF_018785345.1 Clostridium sp. MCC345 | reverse complement strand
GCTATTTTCATGTATGGAGGATAACTGCCTATGGCAAAAAACAAAACAGAGATTCATGTTACAACGGTGTTTGACGGGGAGCTGGACGCAACCGATGTGTTCGTCAGCCTGATTTCCCAGAAATACGGTAAGACAAATACGAAAGAATATCTTGCTAAAAGGAAAGATATGAGCTATAATGAAGATGAGGTTCAAAAGAGCCAGATACCGTCTGGATTGTGTGGGTAAATGGCTATGATGAACGAAATGGAATACAGAACAATCGGTTCGGCACTTGCCGGAGGGTATCGTGCAGCGGTCTATTGCAGGCTGTCAAAGGACGATGACCTGCAAGGCGAAAGTGCCAGTATCGCAAACCAGCGTGA
>NZ_WQPP01000061.1:0-205 GCF_018785345.1 Clostridium sp. MCC345 | reverse complement strand
CACTTTTACCGCCCCGGACAAAAGGCGGACATTTGTCCGACATTCGTCCACCAGAGATAGAGTTAGAGAAAGAGATAGAGATAGAAAAAGAGAGAGAGGGAGAAACGGGACACCCCGCCCCCGCTGCTTATGGCAGATACAACAATGTGATACTGACCGATACAGAGCTTTCCGGGCTGAAAACAGAGCTGCCCGACAAGTGGGA